>CBFGZJ010000036.1:0-10397 GCA_965653215.1 uncultured Sphingomonas sp.
CAGCGGCTCGACCGCGTGCGCAACCGGATCGAGCGGCTCGACCAGCGCGATCGTCTGAGCGAGCGCGAAGCGCGCTACCTTCGCCAGGAAGTGCGTGAGCTCCGGTATCGTCTCAATCGTCAGGCGTGGAATGGGCTGGGTCGTGGCGAGCGGCGTAACCTCGAGCTTCGGATCGACCGGCTTGAACAGCGCGTGTTCCGCGAGGCGCGTGATGCCAATGGCCGCCGCGGTGGTTATGGGGACCGGCGCTGGGACGGAAATTACGACCGCGACGGCTACTGGAGTCGTGACGGCCGCTGGATCGAACGCAACTAAGCAAAGGCATCAACCGATGCGAGGGGAGGCGCTCCGGGCAACCGGGGCGCCTTTCGGTTTGCCGGGGGGCATTTGACGCGCTCGCGGGCGGAGCAGTATAGGCCGCGCTTTCCGGGCGGCCGAGTGGGTCGCCCTTTTGCGTTGAATCGTCCAGCAAGAAGGACCCGCACCATGGCTATCACGCCGCTGATGCCCGTCTATCCCCGGTGCGAGGTCCGTCCGGTTCGCGGCGAGGGCGCTTACCTGTTCGACGAGAGCGGCCGCAAATATCTCGATTTCGCGAGCGGGATCGCCGTCAATATCCTCGGCCATGGCCATCCGCACCTGGTTGAAGCGATCCAGAGGCAAGCGGCAACGCTGATGCATGTGTCCAACCTCTACGGCAGCCCCCAGGGCGAGGCGCTGGCGCAGCGGCTGGTCGACCTGACATTCGCGGACACGGTGTTCTTCACCAATAGCGGTGCCGAGGCGGTCGAAGCGGCGATCAAGACGGCGCGCCGCTATCACTTCGCGAAAGGCAATGAGCACAAGCACACGCTGATCACCTTCCGCAACGCCTTCCACGGGCGGACGCTGGGGACGATCAGCGCGACCGACCAGCCGAAGATGCGCGATGGGTTCGAGCCGCTGCTCCCCGGCTTTCATGTCGTCGAGTTCAACAATCTCGATGAGGCGCGGGCAGCGATCAACGATCACACCGCCGGGTTCATGCTGGAGCCTGTGCAAGGCGAGAGCGGCATCCGGCCGGCCAGCGAGGAATTCATTCGCGGGCTTCGCCGACTGTCGCACGAGCATGACCTGATGCTGGTGTTCGACGAGGTTCAATGCGGCGTGGCCCGGACCGGCACCCTGTTTGCTTATGAGCAATATGGAGTGACTCCGGACATCATGGCTATCGCCAAGGGCATTGGCGGCGGCTTTCCGCTTGGCGCGTGCCTGGCGAGCGAGAAAGCCGCGGCCGGGATGGTGTTCGGCACCCATGGTTCAACCTATGGCGGCAATCCGCTGGCGATGGCGGCGGGCGAGGCGGTGCTGGACGTCGTTGCGAACGACGAATTCCTCAGCCGGGTGCGCGCAACCGGAGAGCGGTTGCGGTCGGCGCTCGAGCAGATGATCCCGAACCATGACCATCTGTTCGACTCCGTGCGCGGCAAGGGGCTGATGCTGGGGATCAAGCTCAAGAGCGATAGCCGGGCGTTCGTTTCTTATCTGCGCACCCGCGGGCTGCTGACGGTTGCCGCCGGGGACGATGTCGTTCGGGTTCTGCCGCCGCTGAACATCGACGAGAGCCATATCGCGGAATTCGTCGAGACGCTGTCGGCTGCAGCGGCGGACTATGAGCTTCCAGCCGAGGCGGCATGACCATTCGTCACTTCATCGACCTGGCCGATGCCGGAGGCGAAGCGATCGCGGCGATCCTGAACGACGCGCAGGAGCGTAAGGCCGCGCGCGCCGGCTGGCCCAAGGGGAAGCCGGACGCGGATGCTCCACTCGGCGGGCATGTCCTCGGGATGATCTTCGAGAAGCCGTCGACCCGGACCCGCGCAAGCTTCGATTTGGCGATTCGGCAGCTCGGGGGAACGCCGCTGATGCTCGATTCCGGCTCGTCCCAGCTCGGCCGGGGAGAGACGATTGCCGACACGGCGCGCGTGCTGTCGCGCTTCGTCGACGCGATGATGATCCGCACCGACAGCCATTCGAAGGCGGATGAGCTGGCGCGCTTCGCGTCGGTCCCGGTGATCAACGGGCTCACCGACAAGTCGCATCCGTGCCAGATCCTTGCCGACATGCTGACTCTGATCGAGCATCGCGCGAAGCTCGCCGGAAGCAAGTGGACCTGGCTCGGCGACGGTAACAATGTCTGCAACTCGCTGATCGAAGCGGCATCGCTAATGCACTTCGACATTACTGTCGCCTGCCCGGCGGGGTTCGAGCCGGACATGGACGTGTTGCAAGCAGCGGCAGCGCGAGGCCAAACCGTGCCAATTGTTCGCGACGCAGCGGTCGCGGTTGCTGGAGCCGATGTGGTGGTGACGGACACCTGGACCTCAATGGGCCAGGCCGACAGCGCGCAGAAGATTGCCGCGATGGAGCCCTACCGCGTTGACGAAGCGCTGATGAGCGCGGCGGGCGAGCAGGCGCTGTTCATGCACTGCCTGCCGGCTCATCGCGGCGAGGAAGTGGTTGATCCGGTCATCGACGGCGACCGCTCGGTTGTGTGGGATGAGGCGGAGAACCGCCTTCATGCGCAGAAGTCGCTGCTGCTCTGGTGTCTGGGCAAGCTTTAAGGCGATCGCCGCCTGGGGGTGCAAGCCGCTGGCGATCGCCCTATCTTGCGTAGAATGACAGCCGCCTTGACCCCGCTCCCGCCTCTCACCGTGGACGTCGCGCTTGGCGTCAGCATTCCCGACCGGCATGCCCGCGGTCGGATTGCGCGGATTGGTCCGGCACTCGACACGATCCTTGCCAACCACGGCTACCCGGCCGTGCTGCAGAAACTGTTGGCGGAGGCGCTGGTGCTGACGGCGCTGCTCGGTGCATTGCTCAAGGATCCCGGCGGGCAGCTGACCATGCAGGCGCAGACCCAGTCTGGCGCGATTGATCTCCTGGTTTGCGACTATCTTGGCGGCGAGTTGCGCGGCTATGTCCGCCACGATCCCGACCGACTGGCCGAGCTGCCTGCTGACCCGTCGCTCTTCGCCCTGTTCGGCGCGGGGTATCTCGCCATCACCTTCGATCAACCGCTGACCAACGAGCGTTATCAGGGCGTGGTACCGCTTGAGGGCTATAGCCTGGCCGACGCAGCGCAGAGCTATTTCAGCCAGTCAGAACAAATCCCAAGCATCGTCCGGCTCGCTGCGCGGAAGACAGAGGCCGGGTGGATTGCCGGGGGCCTATTGTTCCAGCACCTGCCCGAAGGGGAGGAAGGACGCGAGCGGCTGCACACGCGGCTCGATCATCCGGATTGGCCGCATGTCGCGGTGCTGGCGGGTTCCGTCCGGCCGGAAGAGCTTACCGATCCCGAACTGGCGCTGGACGCGCTGGCGTGGCGGCTATTCCACGAGGAGCATGAGGTGCGGATCCTGACTCCGGTCCCGCTTGCTCGCGGGTGCCGATGCAGTCCCGACTATGTTCGATCGGTGATCGCCCGCTTCCCGGTCGAGGAACGCGCGGCGATGGCTGGCGACGACGGAACAATCCGGGTCGACTGTGCCTTTTGCGCGACCAGCTTCCCAATCGATCTCGAAACGACCGGCTGAGTTTCTTCTCCTCTCGTTAAATTTCGGCTGGTAAAGCGTCCGGCATGATGCGCGGGCGAACGCTGACGATGATCGGGTTTGCCGTCGGGGCGGGGGTTCTCCTCGCCGCGGCGACCGCTCCGACCTTGCTGAATCGCTTTGCCGGCGGGCTGTGGGAGGTCAGCCGTTCGGCCACCGGTGCTGACCCGGTCCGGATGTGCATCGCCAGTCCCGCTCGGCTAGCCCAATTTGAGCATCGTGGGCGCGCCTGTACGCGCGTGGTGATCGCGGACAAGCCAGAAGAGGCTCTGATCCACTACACCTGTCCCGATGGCGGGTTCGGCCGGAGCCGGATCGAGATGATTACGCCGCGCTCGCTCAGGATCGACACGCAGGGAATCTCGGGCGGTGCTCCATTCGCCTATGTCCTGCACGCCCGGCTAGCTGGATCCTGTGCGGCTCATTAAGCAAAGGTTTAACAATCGTCAGGCATAAGACGACTCGTGCCAGTGGGCACGCTTACTCCCTCTTGGGCTCGGCCCAAATCTCGGCCGTTCGGATCTTCCGGGCGGCCGTTCTTTTTCGAGCGGGTTGCGCGCGGTGGAGCGATCGGCTTAGCGCGTAGCGATGGCAACACAGCGCAAAACAGCCATTGTCCTGCTCTCCGGCGGGCTGGATTCGATGGTTTGCGCGGCGATCGCTCGGGAGCGGGGCTTCACGGTGCTGGCGCTGACGGTCGACTATAATCAGCGGCACCGCGCGGAGCTTGCCGCAGCATCGCGCATCGCGGGCAAGCTCGCCGAGCGACACGTGTGCCTTTCCCTCGACCTGTCGCAGTTTGGCGGATCGGCACTGACCAGTAGCCTTGCGGTGCCCAAGGACGGGCTCGCCGACGGAATCCCGATCACCTATGTCCCCGCGCGCAACACCGTGTTGCTCAGCCTCGCGTTGGCCTGGGCGGAAGCGTCAGGCGCGCGCGACCTGTTCATCGGGGTCAACGCGCTCGACTATTCGGGTTATCCGGACTGCCGCGCCGAGTTCGTTGGCGCCTTCGAAGCGCTGGCGAATCTTGCGACCAAGGCGGGCGTGGAGGGCGACAAGTTCGCGGTTCACGCTCCGCTGCAATTCATGACCAAGGCCGACATCGCCAGAGAGGCGGATCGCCTCGGTCTCGACGCGGGTGACAGTCACAGCTGCTACGATCCGGAGGACGACGGCACCCATTGCGGCCTGTGCGACGCCTGCCGCCTGCGGGCGCGGGGCTTCGCCGAGGCGGGATTACCCGATCCCACGCGCTATCGCGTGACCCCTCCGCTGCAGCCATGACCTATGCCGTCAAGGAATGCTTCCTCACGCTGCAGGGGGAAGGTGTCCAGGCCGGCAGCCGGGCGGTGTTCCTGCGCTTCGCCGGCTGCAACCTGTGGACTGGGCGGGAACAGGACCGGGCATCCGCCGTGTGCCGGTTCTGCGACACCGATTTCGTCGGCACCGATGGCGCGGGGGGAGGCAAGTTCCGGTCGGCGGAGGACCTCGCCAGTCATGTCCTGGCGATGTGGGGCGGGGGATCAGACGAGCGGCTGGTGGTGATCACCGGCGGTGAGCCAATGCTTCAACTCGATCAGCGGCTGGTGGATGCGCTTCATCGCCACGGCTTTCGCATCGCGGTCGAAAGCAACGGCACCATTCCGGCAGTGCCGGGAATCGACTGGCTGTGTATCAGCCCAAAAGCCGGATCCGAGGTCGTCCAGCGGAGCGGCGATGAGCTGAAGCTGGTCTGGCCGCAGGAGCAGATCGACCCGGCAGCGCTCGAGAAGTGGGATTTCAAGCACTTTCTGGTTCAGCCGATGGACTGCGCCCGGCGGGAAGCGGCGGTGGCCGCGGCGATCAGCCTGGTGATGGAGCGGCCGCGCTGGCGCCTGACGTTGCAGGCCCACAAGATCGTCGGGCTCGCTTAACAAAAAGGAGCCGCGAGCAGTGCCCGCGGCTCCTTGATGTTGCAGCTCCGCCGAAAAGGCGAAGCCGGCCAATTACATGGCGTTGGCGGTGTTGGAAGCGTTCGCTGCCGAGTTCGCCGCATCGGCCGCCGAATTGGCTGCATTGTCCGCGGCGTTCATCGCCATGTTGGCGTCGGCGGCCATGTTGGCATCCATGCCAGTCGCCGCGTCGACCGCGGTGGTGTCGTTCACCGTGTTCATGTCGGTCATCAGATTTTCATCGACAACCGCGGTGTTGGATTCTTCCTTACTGCTGCAGGCCGAAACGGCCAGGGCCGCACCAGCGACCAGGATCAGAGCACGCATTCAATGACTCCCTATATAGTGTGATCTGGGGCAGATTTTCTGCCTCGCAAATCGCCGGCACCATAGTGCGAACCGCCAAACCCATCAACTGCAGCGCCTGTTCCCATTTAACTTGTTCAGAAACGCTGGAAAATTTCTATGGAGCGAGTCATCGAGGTCGGTCATGGCCGCGCTGCTGCCTTGCCGGCGAAGGCTGGTGACTCCGAATTTTGCGATCCCGCACGGGACGATGCCGCTGAAATGATCGAGATCTGGATCAAGGTTGATGGCGAAGCCGTGATAGGTGACCCACCGCCGTACCCGAACGCCGATGGCGCCGATCTTCGCCTCGCCGGCTCCCTCTCCGGTCCAGATTCCGATGCGCCCCTCGGCCCGGTGAGCCGCGATCCCGAGGTCGCCAAGTGCGGCGATCACCCAGCCTTCCAGCTCATGGACGAAGCAGCGAATGTCGCGGCCGCGCTGCTCCAGGTCGAGCATGATATAGCCGACGCGCTGGCCCGGTCCGTGGTAGGTGTAGCGGCCACCCCGTCCTGCGGTGTGGACCGGGAACCCCATCGGGTTCATCAGCTCCGCTGAATCGGCGCTCGTCCCGGCGGTGAACAGCGGCGGATGCTCAAGCAGCCACACCAGCTCGCCGGCGGAGCCCGAACGGATCGCCGCCACCCGCTCCTCCATGAGCTGCAACGCCTCGTCATAAGCCACCAGGCCGTCGCTGATCCGCCATTCGATCGCCATGCCGGGTCCATATGCGTGGACTGAGTGATTGCAAGCCGCGCTGCCGCTGCATATGCGCGAGCCAGGGGGAAGGAGCCGTCTTGCGCCACTTGTCGATCTCACGAGCATGGGATGAGGCCAAAGCGATCCTGGCACGGGATTCGGGGCTGTTCGTCGCGGTCGGGCTCGCCCTGTTCGTCCTTCCGCAAACGGTTGCGGGGCTGGTCACCCCGGCAACCCGGCCCGGGCAGGTTCCGGAGCCTGGCTGGTGGACGCTGATCTCCTTTGTCGCATTGCTGATGAGCATCGTCGGGCAGCTGGCGGTGGTGCGGCTGGCGCTTCCGCCCTCGATCCGCGTCGCGGACTCCATTCGCCGGGGCGCATCGCGGCTGCCGGTCTTCATCCTGGCTTCGCTGCTCTTCGCGATACCGGTAGCACTAGCGCTGATGTTGATCGCGATGCCGCTGCTCACCGGTTCAGGCTCGCTGTCATCGGGTAATGTGCTGCTGCTCCTGTTACTGGTAGTGCTCATCCTGCCGCTGCTGGTGCGGGTGCTGCTGACCACGGCGGTGGTGGTTGCCGAGGAGGGCGGCCCGATCGCCGTGATCAAGCGCAGCTTCGATCTGACGCGGGGTCAGGCCATGAAGCTGGCCGCGTTCGTGCTGCTGTTCTTCATCGGCTTCGGCATCGCGCTTGGCGCCTACGAGTTGGTGGTTGGGTCGGCGGTAAAGCTCTTCACGAGCACCGATGACCCGTTCAGTGTTGGACGATTGATCCGCCAGTTGCTGTCCAACATCGGCGCAACCGCCGTGGCCGTGCTGTTCCTCATCATGGTCGCGCGGCTCTATGCTCAGCTCGCTGTAGCGGAAGTCGGAGTGCCCCGAAGCCGGGGTTGAGGCGCGGAGCTTCTCACTGCCAGCTCGCCAGCGGCGGCAAGCTCATCAGGATCGCGTCGATATTTCCGCCGGTCTTCAACCCGAATAGGGTGCCGCGGTCGTAGAGCAGATTGAACTCGACGTAGCGGCCGCGATAGGCGAGCAGCCGCTCGCGGTCGGAGTCGGTGGATGGCGTGTTCATTCGGCGGCGCGCGATCCGCGGAAAGATATCGAGGAACGCCTCGCCGACGTCGCGGGTGAAAGCAAAGTGGTCGGCGAACCCCTGTCCGTCGACATCATCCTGACACTCCAGCCGGTCGTAGAAGATGCCGCCGACGCCGCGTGCGACTTGCCGGTGCGGCAGCCAGAAATACTCCTCCGCCCATTTTGAAAAGCGGCGGTAGTAGTCCGGATCGTGGGCGTCGCATGCGCTCTGCAGGCGTGCATGGAAATCGGCGGTGTCCGCATCTATGGGAAAGGCCGGATTGAGATCAGCACCGCCACCGAACCAGCGCCGGGTGGTGGTGAGGAAGCGCGTATTCATGTGCACAGCCGGGCAGTGGGGATTGGCCATGTGTGCGACGAGGCTGATGCCGGTTGCGAAAAAGCTGCGGTCTTCTTCCGCCCCTGGGATGGTCCGGGCGAACTCCGGCGACAGGCGCCCACCGACTGTCGAGACATTGACCCCGACCTTCTCGAACACCTGGCCGGTCATCTGGCCGCGAACGCCGCCGCCGCCGGCTGATCCGTCCTCATCCGTGCGATCCCACGGCAGATATTCGAACCGGGCGTCGCTTCCCGCCTCCCGCTCGATCGCCTCGAACTCGGCGCAGATGCGGGTGCGCAGCGCCTCGAACCAGTCACGCGCGGTCTGTTGCTGGGAATCGAGCGGTCTCATGCGGGAAGCTTTCCGGTTTGCCGCAGCGCCTCTGACAGGGCGATCGCGGACGATATGGCGAGGTTGAAGGAACGCACTTCGGCCCGGATCGGGATGCGCACCGCGGCCGAGCATTGCGCGCGGACTTCCGGCGGGACGCCGCCGCTTTCCCTGCCGAACAGCAGCACATCGTCAGCCTGAAAGCGGGCGTCGTAGAGCGAAGTGTCGCCGCGGGTGGTCAAGAGCACCAGCCGGCTCGGCTGGACCGCAGTCCTGAAGGCATCGAAGTTGGCGTGGCGAGTGACCGTAACATGGTCGATATAGTCCATCGCCGCGCGTCGAACGCGGCGGTCATCCCAGATAAATCCGAGCGGTTCGACGAGATCGACGGCCACGCCGAAGCAGGCCCCAAGCCGAAGGACCGCGCCGACGTTGCCGGCGATCTCCGGTTCGAAAAGAGCCATGCGCATGGTGCCGATTAGGCGAGCTTCGCGGTGCCGGACAAGCCCGGCGAATTTCGCCATTTGCATCCTCCGGTCGAGACGCTATCAGGCCCGCCAATCCGTATCGGTTCGCCGCTGCGGATGTTCATTGTGCCCGATCCGGGCGCATGGAAGAACAGGTCTTAAGGGTGAGCATGGCCACGCTGGAACAAACGACGGATGGGCCCGCAACGGGCGAGGGGGTCCGTCGCCGCGATTTCATCAACATTGCCGCTGTTAGCTTCGCCGGCGTCGGTGCCGCCGCGACGGTCGTGCCGCTGGTCCGGCAGATGAGCCCGGCGGCCGACGTCAGGGCCTTGGCCTCGATCGAAGTCGATGTTTCGAAGATTGCTCCGGGCCAGGCGATCAAGACGATGTGGCGCAAGCAGCCGGTGTTCGTTCGCAACCTCACCCCCGCGGAGGTTACTGAGGCCAACGCCGTTCCGCTGGGCGAGCTGCGTGATCCGCAGACGCTGGCCGACCGCACCAAGCCGGGCAAGCAGAACTGGCTGGTGACGATGGGCGTGTGCACCCACCTCGGCTGCGTTCCACTCGGCACCGGCGAGGGTGAGAACCGCGGGGAGTATGGCGGCTATTTCTGCCCTTGCCACGGATCGCACTACGACACGGCGGCCCGCATCCGGAAAGGTCCGGCCCCGCTCAACCTGCAGGTGCCGGAGTTCGATTTCCTGTCTGATACAGTCATCCGCATCGGTTAGGGGCGAGAAGGACGATGAGCTTTTCCTGGGCGAAGCCCTACGAACCCAAGACCGAATTCGGCCGCTGGCTGGATGACCGGCTGCCCCTGCCGCGCCTGGTTCACGGAGCGATCGGCGGCGGCTATCCGGTGCCGCGCAACCTCAATTACTTCTGGAACTTCGGGATTCTCGCCGGCCTCGCGCTGGTGATCCAGATTGTCACCGGAATCGTGCTGGCGATGCATTATTATGCGTCGGCCGACGGAGCGTTCGGTTCGGTCGAACACATCATGCGCGACGTGAATGCGGGGTGGCTGCTGCGCTACGCCCACGCCAACGGCGCCAGCTTCTTCTTCATCGTGGTCTACATCCATATCTTTCGCGGCCTGTTCTATGGCAGCTACAAGGCGCCGCGCGAGCTGGTGTGGATGCTCGGACTGGTCATCTACCTGCTGATGATGGCCACTGCGTTCATGGGCTATGTGCTGCCGTGGGGGCAGATGAGCTACTGGGGCGCGCAGGTGATCACCGGCTTCTTCTCGGCGATCCCGGTGGTCGGCGATCCGGTGCGCATCTGGCTGCTCGGCGGGTTCGCTCCCGACCAGGCGGCGCTGTCGCGCTTCTTCTCGCTTCACTATCTGCTGCCGTTCGTCATCGCGGCGGTGGTGATCCTGCACATCTGGGCGTTGCACATTCCAGGATCGGGCAATCCGACCGGCGTGGACGTCAAGGACGAGCGCGATACGCTGCCGTTCCACCCATTCTACACCGCCAAGGATGGCTTCGGGGTCGGCGTGTTCCTGGTCGCTTATTGCGCGGTGCTCTATTTCGCGCCGAACTTCCTCGGACATCCGGACAACTATATTCCGGCCAATCCGATGGCCACTCCGGCCCACA
>CBFGZJ010000037.1:0-10282 GCA_965653215.1 uncultured Sphingomonas sp.
CGCTGTTCTACGGCGACAGCATGATCACGCCGGCGATGTCGGTCCTGTCGGCCGTGGAGGGGCTGACCACGGTCAATCCTGCCTTTGGACCATGGGTCCTGCCCATCGCGGTCGGCATCCTCGTCGGTTTGTTCGCCATACAGTCGCGCGGAACGGCGAAGGTCGGACTGCTCTTCGGCCCGATCATGCTGCTGTACTTTTCGACTATCGCGGTGTTGGGCGGCATGCATATCATCGATCACCCGGCGGTCATCTGGCACATGCTGAACCCGCTTGGCGCCTTGCACTTCTTTGTCGCTGACCCATTCCCGGCCTTCGTCGCGCTGGGGTCGGTCGTGCTCGCGGTCACTGGTGCCGAAGCGCTGTATGCCGACATGGGACACTTCGGCCGCAATCCGATCCGTGTGTCGTGGCTGGTATTCGTCCTGCCGGCGCTGCTGCTCAACTATCTGGGGCAGGGGGCGATGCTGCTCGCGATGCCGCCGGAGACCGCCTTGGCGACGGTCAAGAATCCGTTCTTCTTTTTGGCGCCCGAAATGCTGCGCTTGCCTCTCGTGCTCCTCGCCACGGCAGCGACGGTCATCGCCAGCCAGGCGGTGATTTCCGGCGCCTTCTCGGTCACACAACAGGCGATTCAGCTCGGCTTCATGCCACGCCTGCGTATCACCCATACCAGCGAGAGCGCCGCGGGTCAGATTTACATCCCGCTGATCAACTGGGCGCTGATGGTGATGGTCATCCTGCTGGTCGTGACCTTCGGTTCTTCGACCAACCTCAGCGCGGCGTACGGCATCGCCGTGACCGGTGCGATGCTGATCGATGGCGTGTTGATCTCGGTCGTGTTGATGCAGCTGTGGAACTGGAACAAGTGGGTTTCGGCAGTGTTGCTGGTTGTCTTCTTTACCGTGGACGGCCTTTATCTCGCCGCCAATCTGCTGAAGGTTCCTGACGGGGGGTGGTTCCCGCTGCTGATCGGCGCCGTCGCCTTCACCATGCTGACGACATGGGCGAGCGGCCGTAAGCTGATGATCAAGCGGCTCGCCGAATCCTCGCTGCCGATCGAGGTGTTCATCAAGTCCGCCGCATCGAGCGCCTCGCGCGTGCCCGGAACCGCCGTCTTCATGACCAGCGCCGACAAGGGCGTGCCGCATGCGCTGTTGCACAACCTCAAGCACAACAAGGTGCTTCACGAGCGAGTGATTTTGCTGACGGTTCAGATCGAGGACGTGCCCTATGTGCTCGCGGAGAAGCGCACCCGGATGACGCCCTACGCGGCCGGCTTCTTCCGCGTTGTCCTCCGCTACGGGTTCATGGAAGAGGTGAACGTCCCCGAGGAGCTTGGGCGGCTGGAAGGCTGCGGACCGGCTTGCACGATGATGGACACCAGCTTCTTCCTCGCCCGGCAGACGCTTATTCCATCTGCCACGCCCGGGATGGCGATCTGGCGAGAGAAGCTGTTCGCCTGGATGCTCCGCAATGCCGAAAGCGCTATGGAGTTTTTCAAGCTACCCACCAACCGAGTGGTAGAGCTGGGAAGCCAAGTCGAGATTTAGCCGGCCACCGGTTCGGAATCCCCGAAGCGGCTGCAACTGCCGGCTCGTTCCGGCATTCTCACGATCATGGAGATGATCGCATCCTGGGTCGCGCCGGTCGCGACGACCATCGCGGCGCTAATGACCGCGTCCAACCTCGGCACCCGCATTACCGGCTGGGGCTTCGCCGTGTTCCTGATCGGATCGATCGCCTGGGGCATCCTTGGGCTGGTGACCGATCAGCCAAGCCTGGTGTGGCAGAATGTTATCCTGTCGATCCTCAACCTGTTCGGCATCTGGCGCTGGCTCGGACGCCAGGCGAGGATAGAGGAAGGCGCGCGCATCGCTGCCGAGGCAAGCAGCAGCGCCCCTGGCGAAACCTTGTTTCCGATCTCACTGCTGGGGAAGGCCAAGGTCACCGGAGAGGACGGCACCGATCTGGGCCTGACGATTGACGCGATGGCCGGCTGTCGGAGCGGACGTATCGCCTATCTGGTCGCCAGCGAAGGGGGAGTGGCCGGCATCGGTGAAACCTTGCGCCGGATCGATTGGACGCGGGCGCGGGTGGACGGAGACACGGTGCGGCTCGCCGGAGTTCGCGATCTCACCGCTCTGACCGCCATCGCGCCGGACGATTGGCCGATCCGCTGAGCGCGCTGATCATCACCGCGGAACTGGGTCCAGCGGATTTCTCGCAGTTTCAGGCTGAGCGCACGCGCCACTATCCTCCCGAGAGAAATCTCGTTCCCGCTCACCTCACCATGTTTCACGCCTTGCCGCCATCGGCCGAAGAGGAGGTTCGGCGGCGGCTTGCCATCGCGGCCCAGCGGAGGCCACCACCCGCGGTCCTGGCTGGCATGATCAACTTGGGGAATGGCGTCGCCTACGCAATCGCATCGGATGAGCTTCAAGCGATCAGGGAAGAACTGGTCGAGCAGTTCCACGGGATGTTGACGGCGCAGGACTCCGCGCGATGGCGGCCGCACATCACGATTCAGAACAAGGTTGACCCGTCCGAGGCACGGAGCCTGCACCGGACATTGCTAGAGGATTTCCGTCCGCGGCCGATCGTGATCCATGGCCTCGCTCTGCACCGCTACCTCGGCGGGCCGTGGGAAGGCCTCGCGCGCTACCCGTTCCGCGGGAGCTGAGAGCGATCAGCTGACGTCGCCGATGCCGTCGCAGCTGAGATCGAAGGCTGCAAGTCCAGCTTCAAGAACCGAGGCGAGCATCGGCAGATCCATCAACTCGTCGATCGCCTCGCCGTTCTTATCGCCGCTGACTTCGGTCGTGGCTTCTTCAAGCGCCTCGTCCCAATCGCTCGCGTCATAGGTGCCCTGGCCGACCCAGCAGAAGGCCAGCACTTCGGCGAGCTGGTCTTCCCCAAGGTCTTCCAGCGCAGCACGAAGCTCTTCTTCTACCCCGTTGTTGATCTCGTCATCCAGGACAGACAGCACCTCTTCGCCAGTATCATCGACATTGTCCGGCTCTTCACCCGGGTCATAATCGCTGGGGGTTTGGGCTTCATATTCCCGTGCGCGAAGGACAATTCGGCACAGTGTGTCCAGCGAGGTGAGTGGGTCCATCGTCTTCGTCTCCAGCGGTTCTAACGTGGAGACCTGAGAGCCGGTTCCTCGCATTGACCGCCCATCCGGTGCCTCTTATATGCGCGGTCGGTTGCCGCCCGGTGGTCGCTTTCGAACCGCCCGGTCCGGCTCCCCGCATCTCGTGGGGCGGAGTAGCTCAGCTGGTTAGAGCAGCGGAATCATAATCCGCGTGTCGGGGGTTCAAGTCCCTCCTCCGCTACCATCCAGACCGTCATCCAACGAGAGACCCCTCCAATCTTGTAGCAGTGGAGCGGCGCCCTCTTAACGATTGAGATTCAGGAAAATTTAGCCTTTTGGTTCAATCCTCGGTAGGATGGCGCGGGGTATTGGGGGCAAGATCATGAAAGGGCTGGCAACAGGCTTTATCCTGCTGCTGACCAGTGGTCAGGCAGTGGCTGCGGCCGCGCCGTCGGCCAGCCATGCCGATCTCGCCGAACGAGTGCTGGCGGCTCATAACCGGGAGCGGGCCGCGGTCGGGGCACCGCCGCTTCAATGGGATCCCTATCTTGCGTCCTCCGCTGCGTCCTACGGGCCTGATTTGGCGCGCATGGGTCATCTGGTTCATTCGCCGCGAGCCAATCGACCTGGCCAGCGCGAGAATCTGGCCATGGGCTACACGCGTTACACCTCGCCTGAGCAGCTGGTCGGCATGTGGGTTGAGGAAAAGCGCTACTTCACGCCCGGCCAGTTTCCGGCGGTGAGCCGCACCGGCTATTGGAAAGACATCGCCCATTACACGCAGATGATCTGGAAGGGCACGACCCACGTCGGCTGCGCCTATCATCAGGGTGGCCCCTGGACCTATCTGATCTGCCGCTATTCTCCGCCCGGCAATGTGGATGGCCGACCGGTCCCCTGAAGTCTGGCCGTCAGGCAACACTTTCGCGCTCAGGAACGTTACTCCTCCGTAAAAACCCGGAGGCGCAATCATGAGAGCAGTAGCGTTCGCAGTCCTTCTCCTGAACAGTGCGGCGGGGATTGCCCAGCCAGTTCCTTCGGCGCCCGTTCCCGCGATCGGCTCCGGCAGCACATTGCTCAGCCTGTCCGCCGAAGGCAGGAGCCGCCGCACTCCCGATGTGGCGATCTTCAACGCGGGGGTGGTCACCCAGGCGCAGAATGCATCCGCGGCGCTGAGCGAGAACAGCCGCCGGATGGACCGGGTGATCGCCGCCTTGAAGCGGGCAGGGATCGCGGACCGCGACATCCAGACATCAGCAATCAGCCTGCAGCCCCGCTATTCGAACCCCGAGCTTGAGGCCCAGATCCGGGCGCGCGAAACGCGCCAGCCCTATGTGCCGTCCAACGAGACCCCGCGGATCATCGGCTATGATGCACGCAATAATGTGCAGGTCCGCGTCCGCCGGCTCGAGCTGATGGGCCGGATCATCGATACGCTGATCGAGCAGGGGGCCAACCAGGTGGATGGCCCGTCATTTACCCTGGATGAGCCAAGGGCCGCGCTCGACGAGGCGCGCGTCGAAGCGATCGCGGAAGGTCGCCAGCGGGCGGAGCTTTATGCGCGGGCCGCGGGGTTGCGGGTGGCGCGGATCCTGTCGATCTCGGAGGGCGGCGGCTTTTATCCGGTGCAGGAGATCATGGTCACCGCCAGCCGAATGGGTGGTCCGCCACCGCCTCCACCGCCGCCGACACCCGTTGCTCCCGGCGAGCTGACCCTGGGGGTCAATGTGTCGATGCAGTTCGAGCTAGTGCGGTAGATCAGACGGGGTCGGCGCCGCGCGCGATTGCCGCGACTCCCGTGCGCGCAACTTCGACGAGGCCGACTTCGCTCATCAGCTTGATGAAAGTATCGACCTTGCCGGTGCTACCGGTCACTTCGAACACGAAGCTGCCGATCGTCGCATCCAAGACCCGCGCGCGGTAGATTTCGGCGAGGCGCATCGCCTCGATCCGATCCTCGCCGGTGCCGGCGACCTTGACCAGCGCGAGCTCGCGTTCGACGTGCGGACCATGGGTCGTCAGGTCGGTGACCTTGCGCACGGGCACCAGCCGTTCGAGCTGCGCGACGATCTGCTCGATCGCATGGGCTGATCCGGAGGTGACGATGGTGATCCGGCTTGCGCTGCGATCGCTCGTCACCTCCGCCACGGTCAGGCTATCGATGTTGTAGCCGCGGGCGGAGAACAGCCCGGCGATGCGCGCGAGGATTCCGGCCTCATTGTCGACCAGCACCGACAGGGTGTGGCGCTCCGCCCGTTCGTGCGTGATGTGCATCAGACCAGCGCCTTCGCTTCGTCGCTCATTTCGCCCGACACCTCATTGGCCTGCAGGATCATTTCCGTGTGAGCCGCGCCCGACGGGATCATCGGGAAGCAGTTCGCGAGCTTGGCGACGCGGCAATCGACCATCACCGGTCCGTCGTAGGCGAGCATCTCCTCAATGCCCGAATCCAGCTGGTCCGGATTGTCGATGCGGATGCCTTTCCAGCCATAGGCTTCGGCCAGCTTGACGAAGTCGGGGAGGGCTTCGCTGTAGCTCTCGGAATAGCGGCTGGAGTAGGTCAGCTCCTGCCATTGCCGGACCATCCCCATATATTCATTGTTGAGGATGAACACCTTGACCGGCAGCCGGTATTGGGCGGCAGTCGACATCTCCTGAATGTTCATCAGGATCGAGGCCTCGCCGGCGATGTCGATCACCAGCGCATCCGGATTGCCGAGCTGGGCGCCGATCGCCGCCGGCATCCCATAGCCCATCGTCCCAAGCCCGCCCGATGTCAGCCAGCGATTGGGATCATCGAAATGAAAATGCTGGGCAGCCCACATCTGGTGCTGGCCCACTTCCGTAGAAATGATCGGATCGCGATCGCGCGTCGCCAGCCACAGCCGGCGAATGGCTTCCTGCGGCATGATCTCCGCTTTCGAGGCCGGGAAGTCGAGGCAGCGTTTCGCTCGCCATTCTTCGATCATTGTCCACCAGCCCGACAGATCGGTCGGGCTGTTCCGGCGTCGTCTCCATTCGGTAACGATCTGATCGAGCGCGTGACCGGCATCGGCAACGATCGGCAGGTCGACGCGGACATTCTTGTTAATCGAGGTGCGGTCGATATCGATGTGGATCTTGGTCGACCCCGGAGAGAAGGCGTCGAGGCGCCCGGTCACGCGGTCGTCGAACCGTGCGCCGATGCACACAATCAGATCCGCCCGGTTGATCGCCAGATTGGCCTCATAGGTGCCGTGCATTCCGAGCATCCCGAGCCACTGCGGCGCGGATGCCGGGAAGGCGCCCAGGCCCATCAGGGTGGACGTCACAGGGGCGCCGGTCAGATCGACCAGCTCGCGCAGCCGTTCGCTGGCGCGCGGTCCCGAGTTGATGATCCCGCCGCCGGTGTAGAAGATCGGCCGGGTCGCGCTTGCCAGCATGTCGACCAGCCGCTCGATCGATTCAGGCTCGGCCTCGATCTTTGGCTGGTACGTCTTGTGGCTGATGGTCCCCGGAGCGGAGTAGGGGGCCGTGGCGACCTGAACGTCCTTGGGAACGTCGATCACCACCGGGCCCGGTCGCCCATGTGTGGCGAGATAGAAGGCCTCATGGACCTTCTCGCCAAGCTCGGCCGGATCCTTGACCAGATAGTTATGCTTCGAGCAGTGACGCGTAATTCCGACCGTGTCGCATTCCTGGAATGCATCGGTCCCGATCAGCGCCGTCGGCACCTGACCGGTAATCACGACGATCGGAATGGAGTCGAGCATCGCATCGGCGATCCCGGTCACCGCGTTGGTCGCGCCAGGTCCGGACGTCACGAGCACGACCCCGGGCTTGCCGGTGGAACGGGCATATCCTTCCGCCGCGTGCACGGCGCCGCCCTCCTGGCGGACGAGGATGTGGCGGATGCCCTTTTGTTTGAACAGCGCGTCGTAGATCGGCAGCACCGCGCCGCCTGGATAGCCGAACACGAACTCTACCCCAAGATCCGTCAGCGCCTGAACGAGGATGTCGGCGCCGCTGCGCTCTCCGGAGGAGTTGTCGGGGGTGTCGCTCATTACCAGTCTTACCAAGAATTTGATTCGTTCCTGGGCGGCTAGCACCCTGCGCGGGGAATGTCATGGAACTGGGGTCCGGAAAACAAGACGCCCGGATCGCGGTGCGATCCGGGCGCTCGCGTGACGATTGCTCGTCAGCCCCCTTATGACGACCTGGCCCGCCCTATCGAAGAACGGATTCCCTGAACCCTGGCCCTCTTGGCTCTCGTTCTGCGGCTGACCTATTCGAGGATCGGTGCGGCTGTCACGCCAAACTCGCCGGTCCACCGCCTTTTCGAAACATCTGTGGCGGTAGCGCAACATCTGGCCCGCGGTTGCCTTGGACACGGCCCAGCCCTAGAGCGGCACTGCCGTTACGCTTGTGATATTTTCATTCGACAGGGTTCCCTTTGCGCTTCTCCCGCTGTTTTCTGCCGGTCCTCAAGGAAAGCCCGGCTGATGCCCAGATCGTCAGTCACAAGCTGATGCTTCGGGCAGGGCTGGTCCGGCAGACCGCCGCCGGCATCTACGCGTGGCTGCCGCTCGGCTATCGCGTTCTCCGGAAAATCGAGCAGATCGTGCGAGAAGAGCAGGATCGGGCGGGCGCGATCGAGATGCTGATGCCGACCATCCAGTCGGCCGATCTGTGGCGCGAAAGCGGACGCTACGATGCCTATGGCCCGGAGATGCTCCGGATCCGTGACCGGCACGACCGCGAGATTCTGTTCGGCCCGACGAACGAGGAGATGCTGACGGCGCTCTTCCGGGATGATGTCCGCAGCTATCGCGACCTTCCGCGCACACTTTATCACATTCAGTGGAAATTCCGCGATGAGGTGAGGCCGCGGTTCGGAGTCATGCGCGGCCGCGAATTCCTGATGAAGGACGCCTACAGCTTCGACCTTGACGACGCTGGAGCGCGGCTGTCCTACTACACGCAGCTGCTGGCCTATCTCCGCACTTTCCAGCGGATGGGCATTCGGGCGGTGCCGATGAAGGCCGCTTCGGGCCCGATCGGCGGGGACCTCAGCCATGAATTCATCGTTCTTGCTCCAACCGGTGAGAGCGAGGTGTTCTACGATGCGTCCTTCGAGCAATTCGACTGGAACCGCCCGGGCCTCGACTATGGCGACGAGAGCGGCTTGAAGGCGCTGTTCGACGAAGTCAGCGCGACCTATGCGGCGACCGACGAAACCCACGACGAAGCCCGCTGGGCAGACGTGCCCGAGGATCGCCGCCGCACCGGGCGCGGGATCGAGGTCGGTCACATCTTCTCCTTCGGCGACAAATATAGCGCAGCAATGGGCCTGAAAGTGACCGCGCCCGACGGATCGATGGTCACCCCGATGATGGGCAGCTATGGCATCGGGGTGTCCCGGCTGACGGGCGCGATCATCGAAGCAAGCCATGACGAGGCTGGGATCATCTGGCCCGAGGCGGTTGCACCATGGCGGGTCGGCATCGTTACCATGCGCGGCGATGATGCGCCGAGCACGCAAGCCGCCGACGAGCTTTACACCAGGCTGACGAACGCAGGGGTCGAGACCCTCTATGACGATCGCGATGAGCGCGGCGGCGTCAAGCTCGGCACGATGGACCTGATTGGCCTGCCGTGGCAGGTCATCGTCGGGCCGCGCGGGGTTGCCCAGGGCGTCGTTGAGCTCAAGAACCGGCGGACCGGAGAGCGGGTCGAACTTAGTCCCGAAAGCGCGCTGGCGAGGCTGACCGCGTGATCCTCAACCGCTACGAGCGGACGATCGCCAAGCGCTATTTGCTTCCGGGCAAGGGTGAGGGCTTCATCTTCCTGGTGGCGTCGATCAGCCTTGCCGCGGTCGCCTTGGGCGTTGCGGCGCTGATCATCGTCATGAGCGTCATGAATGGCTTTCGTGCCGAGCTGTTCGACAAGATCGTCGGCCTTAATGGCCACGCGATTGTTCAGGGCTATGAGGGGCGGCTGACCGGCTGGCAGCAGATCGCCCAATCTGCCAAACGGCTTCCCGAGGTGACCTCGGCGACGCCGTTGATCGAGCAGCCGCTGATGGCCTCGGCGAATGGCCGGGTCGAGGGAGTCTTGGTCCGCGGTCTGCGGGTCGAGGATATCCGCTCCAATCCGGTGCTGACTGACAATGTCGTTTCCGGTGATCTGCGCACCCTGATCCCGGGTAGCGGCAATGTCGCAATCGGCTCGCG
Source organism: uncultured Sphingomonas sp. (assembly GCA_965653215.1). Lineage (GTDB taxonomy): Bacteria > Pseudomonadota > Alphaproteobacteria > Sphingomonadales > Sphingomonadaceae > Sphingomicrobium. The sequence continues at coordinate 9,310 of CBFGZJ010000037.1, forward strand.
CCTCGCGGAAGCGATCGGCGCCTATCCCGGTAGCCAGATCAGCCTGATCAGCCCGGAAGGCCGGTCGACCCCGGTCGGAACGGTCCCGCGGATCGTTTCTTACACCGTAACCGCCGTGTTCGAGGTCGGGGTCTATGAATATGACAATGCCTTCATCGTCATGCCGATGGAGGATGCGCAAACTCTTCTGATGCTGGGACCGGACGAAGTCGGGATGATCGAAGTCCAGGTCACCGATCCGGACCGGGTCGAGCAGCAGCTGACGGGATTGCACAATATGGTCCGCGGGCGCGGCGTGCTCGTCACCTGGCGACAGATGAATTCGGCGCTGTTCGAGGCGTTGGAGGTCGAACGGGTGGCGATGTTCGTTGTCCTGTCGCTGATCGTACTCGTCGCCGTCTTCAACATCCTGTCGTCGCTGATCATGCTGGTTCGGGCGAAGACGCGCGACATCGCGATCTTGCGGACGATGGGGGCAAGCCGAAAGGCCATGATGAAGATCTTCATGACGGTCGGGGTAACGATCGGAACACTCGGGATTGTCGTGGGGATGATCCTTGGTGCTCTGTTCCTGTTCTTCCGCCAGGGCGTGGTGAATGTCATCCAGCTACTGACCGGGCAAAATCTGTGGGATCCTTCGGTGCGCTTCCTGTCGGAACTGCCGGCCAAGACGGACCCGTTCGAGGTACTGGCGATCGTCATCATCGCACTGGTCCTGTCATTCCTGGCGACGCTTTATCCGGCGTGGAAAGCCGCCAGCACCGATCCCGTCCAGGTACTCCGCTATGAATGAAGGGGTCGGCGGGGCGGCGTCTCCGGTAATCGCGGTGCGGGATCTGACTCGCAGCTTTACTCAGGGCGAAGTCACGATCGATGTGCTGCGGGGAATCGATCTGGCGATTGGGCCTGGTGAGATCGTGGCGCTGCTTGGCCCTTCCGGATCGGGCAAGTCGACGCTGCTGCAAGCGGTTGG
>CBFGZJ010000038.1:0-10260 GCA_965653215.1 uncultured Sphingomonas sp.
TTTCTGGGCATGCACACCAAGCGGGTGGGGGCCGTCTTCGGTAAAACTCGCAAAGCGGCGGACGTGGCGACGCATCCCCTTTATCTCGGCGCGGCTGAAAGGCTAATCGACAGCCCGGTCTCCATCTCGTCCGGCGAAGCGCCCCTCGAATTTCGTCCCGGCTTACGCATCGGCGTAACCCAGGTCATCCAGATCGGCCCAGGAGAGGACGCACAGGGGCTGCATCGTGATCAATGGGTGTGGCGGAAGCCTCAATACGACCGAGAGGTGCGCCTCCAGATCATGGTCGCGCTGACGGACTTCACCGCCGAGAATGGCGGGACCAATGTCATCCCCGGAAGTCACGGATGGGAAGACGGGCGCAAGTTCGATCCTACCGAAGCGGTGCCAGCCGAGATGAAGGCCGGGTCAGCCGCAATCTTTCTGGGCTCCACCTACCATGGCGGCGGGGCCAATCGCACCGAGAATGAGTACCGGATCGGCTTCACCATGGCCCTCGATTCGGCTTTGGTCCGCCAGGAAGAGAATATGTATCTCGCGCTCTCGCCGGAGGTGGTGAGGAGCTACCCGGAACAGGTACAACGCCTGCTCGGGTGGTCGGCACATCCCGTGCTCAACACCGGGTGGGTCGATATCGCCGGAAAGATGGCGGACCCAAACGCGCTTTTGCGAGCCGTCTGATAATCATCAGCCGGGGCGCTCGGCCTGCAGGGCTGACGATGGGCAAGGCAGTTCTCGAAGGCAATTCGAAAACACTTGAGGCCGTTTCGCCTGTTCTATACTGAACCAGCAGTCAGCCGGTTTCGGTCGACGCAGGAATGATCAGCGCTGAGGGGCATTCCAGGGCTGCTGTCGGTTTTCATCGTTCAGCACTCGCCGGAAGAGTCCCACGTTCTAGGAGGGAATGGATCATGGCAAGTGAACCGCATGGCCGTACATTGGACGTCGACTACATGTTCACGAAACTGTGCGTGAACGATATTGAGAGGGCCGCCAAATTTTACGAGTCGGTGTGCGGCCTGGTCGAAATCCGGCGCATGGACGCCCACATGATGGGCGATCCGGTCACCGAGATTGTGTACAGGGCGACTTACCCCGAAGGTCCCATGCTCATCTTGGCCAAGTTCACCGAAGCTCCGGCTCCCGCCACGGACGAAGTGATCCTCGGGTTTGCCGTCAAGGACCTGGAAGCCATGTTGGAGCGGGTGGAGAAGGGTGGAGGCCGAATTCTGGAGCCGATTCAGGAGAGCCCCGGCTTTGCCATGCGGCACGCGTTCGTAGCCGATCCCGAAGGACACAGGATTCAACTCAGTTCGGTCATCGGCTGAACTACAAAAGCCGATCGCGGTCCTTCGCAGGGCTTGGCGGAAACGTCCCCTCTATCTCTGAAAAGCAAAAACCGGAGAACGACATGATTTCGACAGAAGACAAGATCGCGATTCAGGAGCTGATTGCGCGCTTCGCCCATTGTTCGGACTATGGCGATTGGGCTGGCTTAGAGGCAGTCTATTTGCCGGATGTGGTCACCGAACTGGCCGGAATGCCGGTCAAGTACGAGGGGGTTGCAGAGCAAATCGAGCATGCCAAGGAGTCAGACAGGCAGGCTGAAGGCAAGAACCGGCACTTTAACTTCAACCTCTATATTGAGGAAACGGCCGGGGAAGTGACCGCGAACTATTTCTTCCTCAACGTCAATGCCGGCAAGACCCCCATGGCGGCTCAGATCGTCGTGTCGGGCCGCATGCGTGATACCGTGGTGAAGACATCGGATGGCTGGAAGATCGCGCGTCGACTGGTGACCTTCGACCAGACGTTCAACCTCGATTTTTAAGGTGAGCGAGTGCGCGGGGCCAGGTGAAGGTGCTGATCGCGGCTCGAGTAAGGCGGGAGCAACGTGAGCAATCGCTGCGCGCTGGCCAAAGGCCGGAAAAAAACGCCGAGTTGAACGACAGCTGTCGCACAACGAAGCTTCAGCGTCTTCCATACTCCCGCTTTTTCGTATACCATACGGTTAACTGAGAGATTGCTGGTCACCTGCAGAACGCAGAGGCCCGCGCCTGAAGAAAACGATGGCTTTGGAGAGCTTGCAATGAACAAGGCACAATTCGTCCTGCGCCCGATCGCGGACCCCCAAATTATCGACGACGTCTACACAGAAGACCAAACGCAACGGATGTTTGATGCCATCCGCCGCGACGGCCCGTGGAAGATGGTTCTTGCACAGCATTTCAAATCCCCGGAAGAGGTTGTCGCAACGATGTCCGGTGAAATGCCGGACGGGGCCACCGCCTCTTTCGACATGTTTCTAACGCCGAATTTCAGGGGTTATTTCGGGAACCACGGCATGTGCAACTATCCCGAACTCGAAGACGTATTCTTCAGTAGCGAGCATATGGCGCGCGTTCGTTCCTACTGGAATGCGGAGTTTGCGGTCCCCTCTTCGATGAACTTCATCATCCAAGGTTCGTCGCGCAATATGGATCCGGCGCACATCGACGGGACGACGTTTCGCGGTGTCGATTATCGCAATACCCCGATCTGGCTGCTCAACACGATGGGCAAGTCGGGCCTTTTTCAGCACTGGTTGCTGAAGAAGGCGCAGGTCATTGCCTGGTTCTACCAGGGAACGATCGGCGGTGGCTTTACCTATTGGCCCGAGGGTCCGAAGGCGGCACCCAAGCGCCTCGCCATGCCCAGCTGGAACCGTGGCGTCGTTACGCAGAACGAAGTGATGTACCATCGCGGCGAAGCCTGTGGTCCCATGGAAAAGCGAATGCCCAAGGGACTTGCCTTTCAGTCGCTCTGGTCGGCTGATCCTGAGACCTCCGACGGATGGCAGATCACCACCGATGGTAAGGTCATCGAGCGTGTTTCGGCTCAGGAAACGCGGCTGATGGTTCATTGGACGGCGGATATCTACATGGACAAGGACGAACGTGACCTGGTGTTCAGCCATCGCGACGACCTGTCGCACGAACAGGTGTTCGACATGTTCGTTGCCGACCTGCGCTCCCGGGGTGTGACATTCGCCATGCCTACCGACCCTTTGACGGATCGCGACTTCATCCGTCTGCTGACGGCGACTTACGACAGCGGCCGGCCGGCCATCTATCCGGTGGAGGCGCCAGGGCCTCATCAGGAACAGATTGCCGCTTAACTATCCGGACAAGATCGGGCAACGCCTGGAGCAGAAAGTCCGACCTCTGCTTGAGGTGTTGCCGTGATCACTCGGCCACTGAGAAGTCGAAGACATCCCCTTGGCTACGCGCTCCGCGACTGCCTCGCGACGCCGCACCGCGCTCACGATCTGCTCTTCCGAAAGAGATGGGCCCAACGACACCTGTGACTTGTCGTTTGGTCCATGATCGGTCAACATCCGCTGACCGCTAGCCGCCGTCTGTCTTAATGCTCCCTGTTCGAGCCGAGCGCTCGCGCAGGGCTCTTTTCAATCGGAAAAGATCGATGTCCCAAGAAGATCGTCTGCTGCACCAGGTTGTTCTCGAAGAATCCGCGGCTGCGATTGACCAGGCTGAGGCAGAAAAGGTCGCGAGGGACATTCTCGGTCTGAAAGCGGTCGCGACAGAGCTTGGAGGAGAGCGAGACGTCAACTTCCGGCTGAAATGTGAGGATGGTAAGTCATATCTCCTCAAAGTTTCTCATCCGAGTGAAGATCGCGACATTCTCGACTTTCAGACTCAAGCCATGTTGTGGATCGAGAAGCAGGACAGCGGAATCCCCACTCAACGAGTGCTTGCCCTAGGCGACGGCGGATACTCCAAGGTCGTGAGCATTGCCGGTCGAGACAGCGTTATTCGCGTCTTGTCATACATCGATGGCCCGACCTGGTATGAGATCCCGCAACCGTCGGAGAAGCTGGCCACGTCACTGGGTGGTGTCCTCGCTCGCCTTGACCGGGCCTTGAGCAACTTCGAACATCCGGCTCAGGATCATGTTTCGCTATGGGATCTCAAAAGCGCGCCCGAAGTCGCGCCGCTGGCCGAGCACATTCCTGATCCAGAGATCAGAGAATTGGTAGCCGGGTTTCTCTCCGAGTATATGGCCGTTGTGCCACCTGCGTTCGATCAGTTGCCGTGGCAGGTGATCCATGGCGACATCAACCCGCGGAATGTCATTGTTTCCAGCAACGATCACGACACACCCGCCGGGGTGCTCGACTTCGGTGACATGGTCTATTCGCCACGCATATTCGACCTTGCCGTGCTATGTGCCTATAGTTTCGATAGCGACGGTTACAATAGAGTTCAGGCAGCTGCTTTTGAATATCATAAGATGAACAGGCTTACGGATTTGGAGAAGCAGGTTCTGCTTACTTCCATAAAGTGCCGCCTGTCGATCATGCTTTGTATTGCGCATTGGAGAAGCAAGCTTCATCCAGAGAATATCGCCTATATCCAAAGAAGTACGAAATACGCGACGCAAACCGTCAGAATGATGGCGGAGCTTCCGGCAGGACAACTTCAAAACGACTTGTTGAACATCTTGAATCAGGATTCCGCAGCATGACGATGGTGAATTCCTACCAGCCTGAGAATGCAAAGTTGCTGGCAGATGAGGAGCGTCAGGAGATCGCGCGGCGCGAACGTCTTATCGGGCCGGGTTATCGCTTGTTCTACCAGAAGCCGTTGCGGACCGTCGCCAGCGACGGCGTTTGGCTTATCGATGCAGCCGGCCGCCGCTACCTGGACGCATATAACAATGTTCCGTCGTTGGGACATTGCAATCCTTTGATCGTCGAGGCCGCGCAGAAGCAGGCACTGCGGCTGAATACCCACTCCAGGTACATCGTTGACGTTGTCCTGGATTATGCCGAGTCTTTGCTAGGAACATTTCCGAAGGGACTGGAACGGGTGATGTTCACCTGTTCTGGTAGCGAAGCAAACGATCTCGCGTTGCGAATGGCCCGCGAATACACCGGGGGCTCCGGGATCATCGCGACGGAGTACGCCTATCACGGGGTGACAGGGGATTGCGTTGAGATATCGCCCTCGCTTGGGAAGGGTGTCGTAATCCCGGACCATGTTAGGCTGATTGCTGCCCCCAACACCTACCGAGTGGCGAAAGATAAAATCGCCTCGCTCATGAAGAAGCAGGTTGAAGAAGCAGTCGAAGATTTTCGTCAAAAGGGGATCAAGCCCGCCGCGTTGATTCTGGACAGTATCTTCACCAGCGACGGCATGTTTCCGCGTTTCGAGGGGCTGAGTGATGTCGTAGCCGCCGCCAGAGCAAGTGGAATGGTCTATATCGCCGATGAGGTCCAATCCGGGTTCGCGCGAACTGGGACCTACATGTGGGCGTTCCAACGGCACGGTGTTTTGCCGGACATTGTCACGATGGGTAAGCCGATGGGCAACGGCTATCCGATCTCGGGACTCGTGGCGAAACCAGCCATCCTCGATCATTTCGGCTCACGACTTAGATATTTCAACACACATGGAGGGAACCCCGTGTGTTGCGCCGCGGGTCAGGCTGTCCTCGATTTCATCGTTCAGCATGACCTGATCGACCAAACCAGGATCAAGGGTGAGTTCCTCAAAAGCGCAATGAACAGCCTCGCTGATCGTTTTGAGGCAATCGGAGATGTTAGAGGGGAGGGGCTGTTTCTGTCGGTCGAGCTTGTGAAGGACCGCACGACCAAGGAACCTGATCCGATCCTTGCCACCCAGATTGTGAATTCCATGCGTGAGAACGGCATTCTGATAAGTTCATCGGGTCGTGCCGAGAATATCCTAAAAATTCGGCCGTTGCTCACCTTTGAACAGGACCATCTCGATCAGTTGTTGGAAGGTCTGGAAGGAGCGCTGAAGCTATGTACGAAGGGGTCGAACACCCATTGAGTTGAGGTTTTGAACCCGTCATCCGGCCAACTGCTTGATTGACTCTTAGCTTGGTTGGAACGGATTTCTTCTCGCTCCTCCAAAAATGCTCGTTATGATTGCCGCCGTTGATTCTGTGCGATCAAGTTGTGGCGTCCAGAGGTGACTACATGGCGAAAACCAGCGATTACCAGTTCGGCAAATTTCAGTATCCGCGCGGTTGGTTCATGATTGCAGCGGCCGACGAACTCGCAGATGCGCCCGTTCCGTTGCGCTATTTTGGTCAGGACCTGGTGCTCTATCGTGGGCAGAGCGGCACGGCTCACCTCGTCTCCGCCTATTGTCCCCATCGGGGCGCGCACTTGGCAACCAACACGACGAATTCCAGTCTCCGCAGCGGCGAGCAAATCGAGGGCGAATCAATCCGCTGCCCCTTCCACGGTTTGCGTTTCGGCCCGGATGGGAAATGCGATCACGTCCCTAATTCTGATTTTGTTCCCCCGACAGCGCGGCTTCAAACCTTTCCCGTCCTTGAGCGGGCGGGAATCATCTGGATGTGGAACGACCCTGAAGGTCTTGAGCCTGAATATCCGGTCCCGGAATTCGGAGGACACTATGACGAAGCCGGGTGGGTCAATTGGAAAATTGATCACCTTGGCGACCTCGACCTCCATGGCTGCGAGGTGGTCGATAACATGGCGGACCTCGGACACATGGGGCCGATCCATGGCGCCCAACGCTGCCTCCACTTCAGCAATGAGTTTCGCAAGCACGTCGTGTACCAATATTTCAAATCCGAGGGTCGCCCCTTCGGCGAACTCCCGGCGGCGACGAGCGAACTCGACACCTGGTACACCGGACCCGGTATCCTCGAGTCTGAAATGAATAGTCACCTGCCCGGGTTCATGGTCCTGGCAAACACGCCGATCGAAGATGGACGCACGCGGATGTGGTTAGGGGTAATGGTCCGGATGGGCGACGGCTCGCGTCCATTGACCGGGCAGGAGCTTGCGATCGCGCGCGCCTATCAGGATCAAATGCGGATCGGTCTTATGCAGGATGTAGAGATTTGGGCGTCGAAGCGTTCATGCATCAACCCGCTTAGTATTCCAGCCGACGGCCCGTATGGAAAGCTTCGCAGCTGGTACAAGCAGTTCTACAATGATCGTGCGACAGCTGCCCTGATACAATCCCGCGTTGATGGCACCATCGTGTCGCTTGACGAACCAGCCACCAAGGAACTGCTGTCCGCGACGGCAGGATGAGCCCCACGTTCTTTATCGGCTAACCCTGCGGCTTGGTCCATCATGCCACAAGCTGTTCCTGAACGGAGCAAGCGTTAGCCCGACCAGGGTCTGGGGAAAATCGGGAATTCCGCCAACTCCGATGTCATCACTGGGCTGCTTGCCTTTAGGCAGGTAGAAGGTTCCGAATAGATGGTCCCAGATGACCACGTCACCCCCATAGTTCTTGTTGCCCTCCTCGATATTCTTCGCGTGGTGGTAACGATGGTTCATCGGACCACTGAACACCCACTCGAAGGGCCCCAGCTTCGCGTCCATGTTGGTATGCTGGAACCGTCCAATTGTGCGCGAGACCAGGGCGGTGACAAATATAATTTCCGCGGGTGCCTGGATCAGGGTCAATGGCACGACCCAGATCAGATCCTGGAAAAAGCTTTCGAGCGGGTGCGACCGCACGCCGTTAAACCAGTAGAGCCGCGTGGAACTGTGGTGGACCGAGTGCCAGCGCCACATGAATTGCGTCTCGTGCATCCAGCGGTGATACCAGTAGCGGAAGAAATCCATGACGACCAACAGCAGGGCAACCTGAAGCACGCCCGGCAGCTCCGAGGGCCAGAAACTGCGGATTGTCCCGGGTGGCAACTCGGCATGGATTCGCTGTACCAGCCACGCCGTTAGGAAGATGCTGACTGGTGCAAGCAGTGGGCGCCACAGGCTTGCGCTCAACATCAGCAGAAGGTCCGGGCCGCTATCCTGGCGGTCCAGCCAGTTGCGACTCCACGGCATAAGTCGCTCCAACGGGGCCATGATCAGTCCGAGAGCGAGCATGTACAGAAACGTGTAGCCCAGCACATTGGGATTGAGCCCGCGTTCCACCATCGCAAAGCCGAGCACGACCGATAGCGTCATCAGCACCGGAAACAGCAGGACCGCGATCAGCTTGCGAGCAAGCGTCTTTTCAAATGTTGGAGCATAGGAATCGAGCACTCGCCATAACGGCCGCACCACCCCCTTCAGCACTGCGGTAACCACTCGCTCGAAAGCGTCAACCGGTGCGGCTGCCACCGCGCCGATCCGCTGCGCCCACGGGCGCCGTGTCGCCGCTCGGTCGAATGCTGCCTGCGTCATCCTATCTCCATTCTGTTCCCTCACTCGAAGTCAGGATCATGTCTTCGGTTCGGCTATTATTTGATCTGGCGTACCCTCTACTGCGCTGATTCAGCAAGCACTTCAACGATATCGCCGACGCGCAAAATCCCAGGGCGAGCGACCGAGGCGTAGGTTGTGAATGCGTTCCCGAAGTGCTGCGCGATGGTCCGAAGCACGCGAGGGTCCGTTTGGCCGGTTTCTGGATCGATCGTGACCATGGCACAGCGCGGGGCGGAGTAGGCGAGCAGCAGAGCCGCGCCGTCTTGCCCTCCGAACTGAAGATGCTTTCCCTGGAGCGCTTTGTCGCCGATGCTGCTTTCAATCACGATATTCGTGCGCAGCCTTCGGCGATCAAGCACGCTCCCGTGGCGATCCGCCAATCGGTCCAGGCTTCCGGTGGTGACGATCGAAATCGGCATCAGGTCATAGGCTCCGATGCCGAGCTGGAGAAGATCGAGGTCGCGCCCGCTTTCGGCTTCGAGTTGTTCACGCAGGGCAGGGTCGTCGAGCCGCCATGATCGACCGCCAGGGTCTATGACGCTCAGCTTCGAGGTTCGAGGTCTGCGCGCATCGTCGTAGGTTGGCCGGTATCGAACGAGATCCGAATGGTCCCTTCCAGTGAACCAGGGAAAGCGGCTCGCATTTCCGCGGCGGACGAAGCCGTACTGGCGATCTCCCTCGATGCCCTGCCAGTCGACCTCGGCGGACGCGCACAGCTCTCCCGCCATTGATTTGACCGGAAAGCGACAAATTTCGAGGATTCGTCCGACATGCTCACCCATGAAATCGAACTAGCCGCTGGCGCCAGGCTCATCAATTGGATGGGCGACAAGGTTAGCAGCCACGATTGTCCGGCGCGCAGTCAAACTCGGCCAAAATGAGCAGGTAAGCCAAGCACCAGGCTCGGTGAGTTGTTCAGATCGACTGTGATCGCATCCTCGTCAAAACTCGCGCAAGATTTCGCGGAGCGTGGTCCCGCGATACTCAGTGCGAACCGCTCCGGCTTTCTGCAGAGCGGGGACGACGCCGTTCAGGAGATCAGGCAGCTGGCGGTTGTAGCCTGATCCTTCGATCAGAAAGCCGTCGCCCCCCACTTCGTCCATTACGGCCATCAGCTGGTCGGCAACCTGCTGTGCCGTGCCGCGGAACCGCGTTCCGCTGCCGCCCCGGCCGGAAGAGAACAGGTCGCGAAGGGATTTGCCTTCTTCCCGCCCGGCCTTCTTCATATGCTCCAGCGCGCTGGTGTGGCCGCCTGCGACGATGTCCTGCGGCACGGGCGCGTCCAGATCATATTGCGAGAAGTCCACGTCGAGTGAGGACGAGGCCATGACGATGTTGTGCTCGAATGCCGCCTGCTTGTCGGCCTCGGTCATCTCGCGCTCCTCGCCGCCCTCGGGGAGGATGTTGACCGGGGTCAGGAAGATGACCTTGATGTCGTCGGGGTTGCGGCCAAGTTTTTCAGCGCGGTTCCGTATGTCGTCGCGATAGGCCTTCATGCCCTTCACGCCACCGGTCATCATCCCCAGCACGACCTCGGCATTCTTGGAGGAGAAATCTCGACCGCGCTCGGATGCGCCCGCCTGCGCCAGAACGGGATAGCCCTGCGGCGAACGCAGTGTGTTCAACGGACCGCGAGAGCGGAAATGCTTACCCTCAAAATTGATGGTGTGCACTTTCGTATGATCGACATAGACGCCGGTTTCCGGGTCCGCGACCAATGCGCCTTCTTCCCACGAATCCCAGAGCTTCTTGCAGAGCTCCACGAACTCGTCGGCGATATCGTAGCGTTCGTTCGGTGGCAGCAGCTTTTCCAGGCCGAAGTTGAGCGCGGCGTTCTTCTCGCTCGAGGTCACCATGTTCCAGCCCGCACGGCCCTTGGTCAGGGTGTCGATGGTCGAAAGCAGCCGGGCCAACAGATAGGGCGGGTAGAAGGTCGTCGACGCGGTCGCGATCAGCCCGATGTGCGAGGTTTCCTGCGCCATCAAGGGCAGCAGCGGCAGCGGGTCAAGCTTGGGCGAGAGCGTCGCATTCTT
>CBFGZJ010000039.1:0-10084 GCA_965653215.1 uncultured Sphingomonas sp.
CCGAGGCGGGCGCCATCGCCGCCGCCGTCGGTTCGGTCGCCTTGTCCTACGTCTTCAAGGTCGCGATGCCCGACTTCCCGTTCATGAACCGGATGGGCCTGGTATTCCTGATCAGCCTCGCCTTGGCAGTCGTGATCAGCCTGATGCGCCCGGCCAGGGTCGACTCCAACCGCGTCACGATGGAGGGCGTAACTTTCGGAACCCCGCCGATCTTCAACATTGCGGGCGTCGGTGTCATCCTCATCCTGATCGCGCTGTACGCCACCTGGTGGTAAGCCGCTTGTGAGCGAGTTCATCGCCGTCGACTGGGGAACGACTAACCGGCGCGCCTATCGCATCAGCGATGGCCGGGTGGTTGCCAGCGAGGGCGATGACCGCGGGGTCAAGGCGGTCCAGCGGGAGCAATATGAGGCCGAGATCGCTGGCATTCGCGAGCGGCTCGGCGATCTGCCGATGCGGCTGGTCGGCATGGTCGGTTCAACCATCGGCTGGCGCGACGTTCCCTATGTCCGCGCCCCGGCCTCGCTGGAGACGCTTGCGGCGGGTCTGTGCTGGATCGACAGCCGAACCGCGATCGTCCCCGGAATTGCGCAACATGATCCCGGAGCGCCGGACGTGATGCGCGGCGAGGAGGTTCAAATCTTCGGCGCGCTCGCGGCCGGCCTAATCCCGGCCGATGCGATCGTCTGCCAGCCGGGAACGCACTGCAAATGGGCGACATTGCGCGCTGGGATGCTGACTTCCTTCCTCACGGCGATGACCGGCGAGTTGTTTGCCTTGTTGAGCAAGCACAGCGTCCTGGCTGCTCAACTCGCCCAAGCCGACAATGATGATCGCGCGGCCTTCCAAGAGGGCGTGATCGCGGGATCGAAAGGCGATCTGCTCGGATCGCTGTTCCGGGTCCGGGCAGCGGGGCTGCTTGGGTTCCGCCCGGACACGGTGGCTGCAAGCTACGCAAGCGGGCTGCTGATCGGGGCCGATGTGGCGGCCCGCGACCTTCGTAAAGTGATCCATGTGCTTGCCGACCCGGAGCTCGGGGATCGCTATGCGTTGGCCATCGCCCAACTGGGTGGTGAGACTGTCCGAATCGAGAGCGAAGACGCATTCGTCGCCGGAGTGACTGCTATCGAGAAAGTGTCGCAATGACCAACCAGGCCCGATTTGATGCCGCGTTCCAGGCGTGTCCGCTGATCGCCATCCTTCGCGGCGTGAAGCCGGACGAGGTAGTGGAGATCGGTGAGGTGCTGGTCGCAGCCGGCATCACCCTGATCGAAGTTCCGCTCAATTCTCCCGATCCGCTTCGGAGCATCACGCGTCTTGCTTCGGCGATGGCGGACCGGGCGGTGATCGGAGCCGGCACTGTGCTTGATCCCGAGTCAGTTGATGCTGTCGCCGCCGCGGGTGGCACGCTGATCATCTCGCCGAACATGGACGAGGCGGTGATTACCCGCGCGGCAGACCAGGGATTCGTTTCAATCCCCGGCTTCGGCACAGTCAGCGAGGCGTTTCGCGCGCTGAAGGCCGGCGCGTGGGCGCTAAAGCTGTTTCCGGCAGAAGCGTTTCAGCCGCAGGTGCTCAAGGCCATGGGCGCGGTGATCCCGCGAGGAACGCGCATTCTTCCGGTCGGCGGCATCAAGCCGGAGACGATGGCGACCTGGCAATCGGCTGGTGCGGCCGGCTTCGGATTGGGCTCAGCGCTGTATCAGGCGGGGATGAGTCCGGCTGATGTCGCCGAGCGGGCGCAAGCCTTTGTCGACCGGCTGAGGACCTATCCCGCGACCGTATAGCCGCCGTCGACATAAAGCGTCTGGCCGGTAATCCAGCTTGCCGCCGGGCTGGTCAGGAACAGGATCGCATTGGCGATGTCCGCCGGCACGCCCAGCCGGCCGAGCGGAGTGCGGGCGAGGGTCGGCTTCAGCCAATCCTCCTGCTGGAACGTTCCGGCGGTCATCTTGCTCTCCGTCAGTCCCGCCGCCACCGAGTTGGCGCGGACCCCGCGCGCGCCCCATTGGACCGCCATCGTCTTGGTCAAGCCGACGAGGCCCGTCTTGGCGGCTCCATAGCCGGGCACGATACCGATCCCGAAATAGCTGCTCATCGACCCGATGCCGACCACCGATCCGCCGCCCTCGAGCTTGCTATCGGCCAGAAGGTCGATCGTTCGGCGCGCCATCCGAAAGGCGGAGTTTAGCAGCATGTTGACGGCGCGGTCGAAAATTTCCGGTTCCCATTCGTCGAGGCCGAGGCTGGGCAGCGCCATGCCCGCGTTGTTGACCAGAATGTCGAGCCGCGACAGCGAGCCGGCCACCGCGTCGATATTCTCGTGATTTTCGACATCCAGCTGCTGGTAGCGATAGCCCGACAGGTCGGCATCATAGTCCGCGGCACTGGCCCGCGTGCCGGTGATCGTGACCTCCGCGCCAGCCTCGCGATAGGCCGCGGCCGTCGCTGCGCCGATCCCGCTGGTGCCGCCGGTGACCAGCACATGGGCACCGGAATAATCATAAGTCGGTAACGTCATACACTCTCCCTGTGCGCCAGCGAGCAGCGCGAAGCCTCGCTGTGTTGTCTCATGTCAGGATGAACGCGGGTCCGATCCTCGGACGTCAGTTGAACTCCAGGATCACCTTCGCCGATTTCGCCGCGTCGCGCGCGGTGTCGAGCGCCTGATTGAACTGGTTGAACGGGATCCGGTGACTGATCATCGGGCTGAGGTCGATTTCGCCTGAAGAGATCATGTCGATCGCTTCTCCGAATTCCGCATGCCGGCCGAGCGCGATCGATCCGATCAGCATGATCTCGTTCATCATGACCTTGAACAGATCGACCGGGCACGGCTTCTTGTAGAGCGCAATAATGGAAATCCGGGCGCGGAACTTCGCCGCCGCGATGACCTCAGTCAGGGCAGGCGGTGCGCCCGCCGCATCGATGAACACGTCGGTATCGATATAGCGCTGACCCAGGCGATTACCCTCGCCATGCGCCTGCGCCAAGGCTTCGGTCATCGACCCGGTCGAGACATTGATCGTCGACGCGGCACCCAGTTGCCGTGCGCGTTCAAGGCGGCTTTCCTCGCGGTCGATGATGGCGATGTTCTTCACGCCGCGGTGGCGCAGCATCGCAACGGCGCACAGGCCGATCGGTCCCGCGCCAATGACCGCGACCTTGTCGTCGGGTGTCACGTCGACCAGGTTGATGCCATGCAGCGCAACCGATAGCGGCTCGGCAAGAGCAGCGAGTGCGGCCGGCACATGGGCAGGGACGGGGTAGATCGAGGATCCAATTTCCGCATCGGGCACCAGGATGAACGGAGCCATGCCGCCTTCCGGACCGCCATTGCCGATGTTGCGATCGTCTGGATTGACCGCCACGCGCATCCCCGCCGAAACCCCTTTGACGTCCTTGCCGACGCGTTCGACAATCCCGGAGAACTCGTGACCAATGGGCATCGGTTCGGACACTGGCGCGCCGGTTCCGCCAGTCGCAATATAGCCAAGATCGCTGCCGCAGATGCCGCAGGCCTCGACCCGCACCACGACGTCATTCGGGCCCGGCTCGGGCACCGCAACCTCGTCGAGCCTGACGTCGTTCGGGCCATGAATTCGGGCCAGTTGCATCGTCGTCATCGCCAGTTCCTTCGTTCAATCGGGCTTTTTGAATCGGCCCGCCTTCTAACCTAAATCTTTGGGAAGCTGCAGAAATTCCAGCACCAGCGGATCACCCGCCCGCTCGCAATAGGCGTAGCCGATCCCGGGAGCCGGTCGGGCACTCCAAACCTCTTCATAACCCAAACCGCGCACCCGCCCCAGCCAGACATCGAGGTCGTCGATCCGGTATCTGAGATGGTGCATGCCCTCGCCGCCGCGCTGAATGAAGTCACGGTGCGGCGTGGCGCCCTCGATCCATTCGATCAGCTCAATCTCGATATCGCCCGCGCGGCCGAACGCGAACTTCAGCTCGAAGGGCGTGGGCTCGGCGCCGCGATAGGACGCCGTCTGCCCGCTAAAGTCCGGCACGGTGAAGGGACCAAATAGCGGCTCGTAAAGGGCAATGGCGCGATTCAGGTCCTTGACCACGAAGCCGATCTGGTCCGGTTGCGGCAGGTCCGGAAGAGCCTCGGACAGGGCTGGAGGGGTGCTGCTCATCACGAACTACCACAGCACCCGCTGCTGCAGCTGTGACCGGCGGTCGCGAATGATCTGATCGCGCTCCTGGGGGGTCACGGTCCGCATGTCGCCAGGCAAATGCTGCATGACAGCGTTCATCGAAACCTTTTGCGCGATTGGCATCGGCGTGGAACTGCAATCGGTCCAGCGTCCCTGGATGATGCCGCTCGGGTAACCGGCGGTGTCGAGCCAATTGTGGACGCCCGGGTCCTTGGCCGAGACGACGACACGCAGCTTGCCGTCGCCGTTGCGGTGCCATTGCGCCCCATTGAGGCTGCTGTGATTGTTGTACCAGTCGGTCGTTTCGAACACCTCGTTGGTCAGCAGCAGCGACGCATAGGCGACCTGATCGGGGTAATCGGTTTCGATGATCAGCGCTTCGTCATCGGTCAGGTCGTACACGGTCTCATAATAGAATTGGCCAAACAGTCCGCCGAAGCCTCCGACCACGTCCCATTCCTTGAACCGGTCGTTGACGTAACCTTCGCGCCGCAGCCCATGGACACGGTCGACCAGCAGCATGGCGGTGTGCTTGATGCCCGGAACCAGGCGCCTGATCCGCTGTTCGACATCAGCCGCCGCCGGCCTGCGCCGCGCCGGCGGGATGTCGATACGCTCGATCGACAGCAAGGGATCGCGTTCGGTGGCCCAGTCATAGGCCACCTGCCGCAGGTTGAGCATGTTGGTATTCGGATTGAGTTCCCACCAGCTGCCCTCATAGCCCTCCGGCCGTTCAGGGCTCAGGATCACGTCGAACGGCGCGTCGGGACCTCCGGGAAGCTCATTGAGATCATGATAGCCGAGCGCCTGGATCTGTCCTCCCGGCGCTGGCGGGCCGTACATTCCGATCTTTGCGATTCCGAGCGATCCCTTGCGTCCGCGCAGCCGATAGCTGCCGCCCGGCGTGATCTGAGTCTCGCGGTAAACGGTGTCGGCATTGGGCTGGTAGATGTTCAGCACCACGTTGAGGGCTGGCAGGAACATCGGATGGTCGCCGCCCGGCGCCACCGCGGCGATGCCACGCGTCGCCATCGCGGCCAGCAACAGGCGGCCCGCCTCCTGCTGGGTCTGCGGATCGTCGCGCAGATGTTCGGGCAGCTTCTCGATGATCTGCGGCGCAAGGTCGCGCAGCCCGTCGAGCATGTGGTTCCAGGCGGAAATGAGGGAGCCGGCTTCGGTCATAAGATATTCCTTGCGCGATTGGGTCTGCGTGAAACTTGGTTCTTCGTCAGGCGCGGACTTTCGTTTCCGCCTTCACCGGGAACGCGTCGAAGTAGAAGGCGAATCGTTCGCGCAGGGCGTCCGGATTGACTCCGAAATCGCGTTCCAGATGATAGATCATCCGTCCTTCCTTGCCGCGCGGATGGCTTTCGACATAGTCCGCTACCGCCTGGCGAGCCTCCTCCGTCATCGGCAGTCCGGCCTTGGCGAGAATCTTCTCCGCCGTGGCCAGGTCGTCAGCCATGAATTCGTGGAACGGCACGTCTAGGCTCTGTTCGGCGGGCCAAACATGCCGGTCATTCATGCACGCGCGCAGCAGATGCTCGATGCGGTCAGTCCAATAATTGATCACCGTCTTGGCATCGAACCGCTTGCGATTGATCCGCATCGTGTAGGCTTGCATCGTCACTGCCGACTGGATCACCGCAACCGGGTCGCGGTGGGTGATGGCGACGAATGCGTCCGGGAACACCGCCTTGAGCACCGGAAGCTGCTCAAGATGCTGCGGGCATTTGAGTACCCAGCGCTTGGCCCCATGCCGCCGCTGCAGCAGCTTCAGGACCGTCTTCATATATTCATAATGGGGTGTCTGATCAGTGCTGTAATAATGGTCGCGCCATCCCGGGACGAGCGAAAGCCACTCGAAATTATAGGAGGCGAAGTCCGGACCCATGAGTTCCAGCTCCTCATGGATATGGTCGGGATTCATCGGGTGCATGGCGGCCAGCAGCGGGGTGGTGACCTGCATCCCGGCCCAAGCGTCGGCGCAGCGTTGATAGCGCGGGTCGACGCCGCCAGGCAGCGCCTGCTCACCGGGTAGGGGAACCGGTTCGTAGCTTTCCCAGAGTGGCAGTGAATGGAGCCGCGGGTCCGCCGCGATCAGATTGACGAGGTGGGTTGTGCCGGATCGGGGAAGGCCGGCGATGATGATCGGCCGGTCGATTTTTTCATCGTGGATGCCGGGATCCTTCTTCAGCGCATCCTGGATCAGCAGCCGGTTCGACGAGTAGCGGACCGCATAACTGTAAAGGCTTCGGCGGGTCAGGTTGGTGAGGTCCTTGTCCGAGTCCCACTCGTTCAAGAGCAGGTTTAGCCGCTCGCGAAAATCGTCCGGCCCGAAGTCGGCGAGACCTGTCCGTTCCCGTGCTGCGTTGAGCACCGCCTCTTCGGTCAGTGTCACCGGGTTGGCATCGCCATAGGCAAGCGCGGCTTTCTGCGCTTCCGTCAGCTGCGGATCGAACAGGTCGTCGATCGAAATGTCATTGGACGTCATCATTTTTCCATTTTTTCCAAAGGTGCGACCAGCGCAGCCACCATCATGGCCTCCAGATCGGCGGTGAATGTCTGCACACTGGCGTGGTTCAAGGGCGTGCCCGAGCTTTCGAGCAGGTGCGAATAGTCGGCCAGCCCGTGGAAGAGCATGACGCTGGCGATGACCAGGCGGCGTCCCGCAACATGCCCAGGGATTGCGCGATCGGCGAGCGCCTGGTGAAGCATCCGGTTGAGCCGGCCGGTGAGCGGCGCGGTGAACGGAGCAGAGTCGCCGCGGCGGAGCGTAAGCGTGTGGACCGCGATCAGCTGCGCGTTGAGACGAACGAATTCCTTGCCGCCATCCGCGTCCAGGAGCTTGGCGGCGACCGGCCGCACGAAGGCAGCCACGACATCTTCGATCGGCGGGGTACTGCCCGTGGCTTCCATCGCGTCGAACATTCCGTCGCGCTGGTGCGCGATCCCCGGAATATGCTTGTCCAGGATCGCCTGGATCAAACCGTCCTTGTTGCCGAAGTGATATTGGCAGGCGCTGGCGTGACGCTGCTCCGCGGCCTTGTTGATCTCATTGAGGGAGACCGCCTGAATGCCCTTCTCGGAAAAAAGCCGTTCGGCGACACTGATCAATTTCGCGCGAGTAGTAGGTGGTGTTGGCACGTCGTGTCGTGGCTGCTCAAGCGCCTCAAAAACCCAGTCTTTTCCAGCGATGGCTTTCGAGACCTGCACGCGATCACCTTGATTGGTGAGGTCTCACTAATCCGCTGATAAAGCGATTACAAGCGCTTCCCGTCGCTAGCGACTTGCGCGGCAACCAGTGGCGACACTCGGCTGACGACGGCCTCAACACCGCTCGAATTCGGGTGGATGCCATCCGCCAGCAGCAGGTCACGCCGGCCGATCACCCCTTCAAGCACGAAGGGATACAGAGGAGCTTCGAATTTTCTGGCGAGCTCCGGATAGATTCGGTCGAACTGCGCGGAATAATCCGCGCCCATGTTGCGTGAGGTGCGCATGCCGGCCAGCATCGCCGGGATTTTGCGGCGCTCCAGCTCGGCCAGGATGGACTCCAGATTGCTGCGGGTCGTGGCGGGATCGAGGCCGCGCAACATGTCGTTGCCGCCGAGGCCAACAATCACGAGGTTCGGCTTGCGAGCCAATCCATCGAGCGCGAACGCCAGCCTCGCCAGGCCCGCTGCCGTGGTGTCACCGGAGACGCTGGCGTTGACGACCGTGGCTTTGATTCCCCGCTCGTTGAGTGCTCGTTCGAGGACCGGCGCAAAGCCTTCCTCGGGACCGAGTTGGTATCCCGCGAACAAGCTATCGCCGAACGCCACGATCAGCTTCGAGTCAGCCTGCACCTCATTCGGAGCAGAGGAGTCTTGCTGAACCGCCACCCTGTTTTGCTCGGGGGTGGAGGGGGAGCAGGCGATCGCCAGTTGGACAATCATCAGGAGCGCTCCATACAGCTTCAATTCACGCGCCAACGGGTTTCCCTCTCTCATGCATGCTCCGGTCGACCTTTCCACTATCGCGGTCCGCGCGCGCGAAGTCACGCTGACGCTTGGCAGCCGCAAGGCGCCGGTGGACATTCTGAAAGGCATCGACCTCGACATTGTGCGCGGCGAGAGCGTTGCCATCCTCGGTGCATCCGGATCGGGCAAATCATCGCTGATGGCGGTGCTGTCGGGAATTGAGCGGGCAAGCGGCGGCAGCGTGTCCGTGGCCGGGGTGGATTATGGCTCCCTCGACGAGGATGGGCTGGCCGAGGCCCGGCGCGGCCGCATCGGCATCGTGCTGCAATCGTTTCACCTGCTCCCGACCATGACGGCGCTTGAAAATGTGGCGGTGCCGCTCGAGCTGTGCGGGCATTCCGATGCGTTCGAAAGAGCGGCGGCGGAGCTCGAAGCAGTGGGGCTCGGCCACCGCCTCGGGAACTATCCCGCGCAGCTTTCCGGTGGCGAGCAACAGCGGGTGGCGATCGCGCGGGCGATGGCGCCGGGACCGGCACTCCTGTTCGCGGACGAGCCGACCGGAAACCTTGATGCGGCGACCGGCGCGGCGATCATCGACCTTCTCTTCAGCCGTAAACAGGCGACACAGGCTACACTCCTGATCATCACCCATGACCCGGCGTTGGCCCGACGCTGCGACCGAGTCCTGCACATGAGCGACGGCCGGATCGTGGCCGGGTGAGGACGGCGCGGCCTCTTGGGTGGACCCATGCCTGGCGGATCGCTCGCCGCGACCTCCAGATCGGGTTTCGCGGGCTGCGACTGCTGTTTATCTGCCTGCTGCTCGGCGTCGGAACGCTTGCCGCAATCGGCAGCCTGACCGCGGCCGTTGCCGGGGAGATTGCTGCGCGCGGCCAGCTGTTCCTTGGCGGCGATGTCGAGATCGCCATGACCCAGCGCGAGGCGGGTGACGAGGAATTGCGGGCGCTCCGCCAAATCGGGACGGTCAGCGGGACGATCCGGCTGCGGGCGATGGCTCAAGCAGATGGAGCCAGGCCTGTCCTCACAGAGCTGAAGGGCGTTGACCGGGCCTATCCGCTCTACGGCACACTGGACGTGCAGGACGGCACGTTCCGCCCGCTTGCGGCCGGAGACATGCTGATCAGCCCGGCGCTGGGCGAGCGTCTTGGCATCGGACGAGGCGACCGGCTGAGCTATGGCGGCGCCGAGTTCACGGTCGTCGGGCTGATCGCCAACGAACCCGATCGCGTTGGCGAAGGCTTCACTCTGGGGCCGGTCGCGATCGTCTCGCTCGACGGGCTGCGGCGCACGGGCCTGATTCAACCCGGCAGCCTGTTCACAAGCAAATATCGCGTTCGGCTGCCCCCAGGCGCGGATGCAGCGGCCGTGCGGTCGACCCTTGAGCAGCGCCATGCGTCGGCGGGCTGGGAGATCAAGGACCGGGACGGGGCCGCGCCGGGCACAACCCGCTTTTTCGAGCGCATGGGCCAGTTCCTGTCACTGATCGGACTCGCCGCGCTGACGATTGCCGGCATTGGTGTCGGCAACGGCATTGCCTCCTATCTGGGATCGAAACGTGGTGCGATCGCGACACTCAAAATCCTCGGTGCGACGGCATCGGACATCGAGCGGATTTACCTGCTTCAGCTGGCCACTGTCGCGTTGGCTGCGATCGGCTGCGGATTGATCACGGGGGTTTTGATCCCGCCGCTTGCCGTTAGTCTTGCCGGTGACGTGCTGCCGGTGAAACCGGGCTTCACCGTCCACCCGCTGCCGCTCCTGACCAGCGCAGTTTACGGAGTGCTGGTTGCGCTGATCTTTGCCGTGCCGCAGCTGGCCAAAGCGCGGGTTGAGCCCGCGGCGGCCATCTTTCGCGAACTGGTCGAGCAGCGCCGGGTGCGGGACAGCCGGGCGATCCTGATTGTCGCGATGGCAGCGGCGGCCATGGTTGCGATC
>CBFGZJ010000040.1:0-10005 GCA_965653215.1 uncultured Sphingomonas sp.
AGCGCGTCGGCCATATCCGCACGAGCGAGATATGGGGCGTCAGCGCCGGAGAAGAGCTGGACTGAGATTCGCTGTCGTGCTCGCGAGCCGTAATGCCCTCAGACCAGTTCCACCGCCATCGCCGTACCCTCGCCGCCGCCGATGCACAGCGAAGCGATGCCGCGCTTTCCGCCGCCATTCTCGAGCGCGGCAAGAAGGGTGGTGAGGATTCGCGCCCCCGACGCGCCGATCGGATGACCAAGGGCGGTTGCGCCGCCGTTGACGTTGAGCACGTCGCGCGGAATGCCGAGATCGCGCATCGCGATCATCGCGACGCAGGCGAATGCTTCATTGACTTCGAACAGGTCGGCATCGCCAACCGTCCAGCCCGCCTTGTCGAGCAGCTTCTTGATGGCTGGAACGGGGGCTGAGGTGAACCGCGCCGGCTCATGCGCATGAGCGGCATGAGCAACAATGCGCGCAACTGGTTTCAGCCCGAGCTTGTCCGCGATACTTTGCCGGGTGACGACCAGGGCGGCTGCACCGTCGCTGATTGAACTCGCGTTGGCCGCGGTGACCGTCCCGTCCTTGTCGAATGCGGGCTTGAGCTGCGGAATCTTCTCCGGGTTGGCCTTGCCGGGCTGCTCGTCGACCGCGATCGTTATATCGCCCTTGCGGCTGGATACAGTGACCGGAACCAGTTCGCGGTCGAACCTGCCGCCCTGGATGGCGGCATTGGCCCGCCGCAGGCTCTCAACCGCATATTCGTCCTGGTTTTCCCGCGTGAACTGATATTCGCGCGCTGCCTCATCGGCGAAGGTGCCCATGGCGCGGCCGCGGTCATACACGTCCTCGAGACCATCGAGCATCATATGATCGTAGACGGTGTCGTGGCCGATCCGGGCGCCGGTCCGGTGCTTCTGCAGCAGGTAGGGTGCGTTGGTCATCGATTCCATTCCGCCGGCAACGACCATGTCCGTCGACCCGGCAACCAGCATGTCATGCGCGAACATGATGCTCTGCATGCCTGATCCGCACATCTTGTTGATGGTCACCGCTTCGGTCGATTTGGGAAGCCCCGCGCCAAGTGCTGCCTGACGAGCCGGAGCCTGCCCGAGGCCGGCCTGCAGCACGCAGCCCATGAACGCCTTGTCGACCTGATCGCCGGCGACTCCAGCACGCTCGACCGCCGCCTTGACCGCGATCGCGCCAAGCTGATTGGCGTTCATCGCGGCAAGGCTTCCCTGGAAGCTACCCATGGGCGTGCGCGCATAGGAAAGGATGACGATCGGATCGGAGTTGCTGTTCATGTGGAGACTCGGCTGGAAAGAATGTGTGGGGCACATAGGGCGGGGGAGCGCTCGATTCAAATCACCGCTTGATCTTACGCGCCAGCGCTGTTGTGGGGACGCGCAAACACCAATGGGAACCCAAAGACGATGAACATCGATGGAATCGCCGCTGTTGTAACGGGCGGAGCATCCGGGCTTGGCGAGGCAACGGCCCGAGCTCTCGCGGCCCGTGGCGCGAAGGTGGCTCTGCTCGACAGAGATCCCAACCGGGGCGGCCAGGTTGCGGATGAGATTGGCGGTGCGTTCTGCGAGTGCGACGTTACCAGCGACGATGCGGTGGCCAGCGCATTCGCGAAGGCCCGGGAGGCTCATGGACAGGAGCGGGTTCTGGTCAACTGCGCCGGCATCGCCAACGGCTTCAAGACGGTCGGCAAGGACAAAACCACCGGAGAATATCGGCTCTACCCGCTCGAGCAGTTTGAGCTGGCCATTCGGATCAACCTCATCGGCACGTTCCGCTGCGTCGCGCACAGTGCCCTGGGAATGGTCACGACCGACCCACTTGAGGACGGTCAACGCGGCGTGATCATCAACACGGCTTCGGTTGCTGCCGAAGACGGTCAGATTGGCCAGGTCGCCTATGCGGCATCAAAGGGCGGAGTGCTGTCGATGGGCCTCCCGATCGCCCGCGACCTGATGGGCGAGGGCATTCGCGTCAACACCATCCTTCCCGGCATTTTCAGGACGCCAATGGTGGCGGGGCTCCCTCAGAACGTTCAGGATTCGCTGGCTGAGCAGGTGCCCTTTCCGCGCCGTCTGGGTCGTCCCGAAGAATATGCCGATCTGGCCTGCTTCATGATCGAGAACGATTATGTGAACGGGACGTCCATGCGGCTGGACGGAGCGATCCGGATGGCGCCCCGCTGATCTCAGGAGCTGACAAGTCGATGTGAGACCGTGGCGGTAGCGGCGGCTTCATCGCGGCGAGCTGCAGGCGCCGCCGAAGAGACTCCACTTCGGACTGAACTTGTTGGATCCAGGCCGCGATTGCGCGTGCCTCCGAGGGTTGATGTCCATAGTTGACGAGAATGCCGCACAGCCGCTCTGCTTCCGCAAGGGTTGCGCCAACCTGTTCGAGCCAATTCAGACGATCAAAAGCTCTGCGATCCCAATCGTCTAACTCTACCTCAAACACGGTCCCACCTTTCCGGCCTTGTATTAAATCGGCGTTTACCGCGACAGCCGCTTTTTGGTTCACCATGGATCAAATTTAAGGCTGACTTCCGTCCACTTTGCTCGTTATCAACGCGATTGCTCGGTTCATTTTGGCGTATTGGGTGGATCTTATGAACGGGTCGCAGCTTGCGTATGAGCTGAGTGAAGACGCGCACGACAGTTTTTCAACTGGTGCTCCGGTGCTGATTGCGGCTGATTGTGAAGCAGCGCAGAGCAGTGCCCTCCAGCTGGTGAGTGCAGCAGGGATGCGCATCGGCGAACCAGTGGACATCAACCGGGCCGTCGAACGGCTCGACCGGCAGGTGTCCACGCGGGCAGTGTGGGTTGAGCTTGCTGAAGATGGCGGAGGCGCACTCAGCCACCTGCTGGAGCGGATCAACGATGATGCGAACAGCGGCCTCTATCCGGCAATTGTCGCGGCTCCCGCGCGCTTGCTCGATCTGGTCAGCTTCTACATTGATTCGCCCGCGGTCGAACTGCTGATCGACGCTGATCTGGCTGAGCGAGCGGCTGCTCTAGCAGTGGCAACCAGTCGCGTTTCGTTGCCTACCGGGGTGGCGGAAGTGACTGGCGACAACAGCACGCTCCGGCTTCGCCAGCTTAGCGAGGAAGTGGGGCGGATTGCGGCCACGCTCGCGCAATTGTCCGGCAGCCCTGCCGTCGAGCGCCCTGCGCCCGCGTCGGTATCGCCGCATCCCGAGCTTGATCTGTCGCTGGAGGACGTCCGCGCCATTATCCGCGCACGCCGTGTCCGCTCCAAATATTTCGAAGGGTCACTGTTCGCCGATCCAGCGTGGGACATGCTGCTCGACCTCACCCAAGCCGAGCTGGCGCAGTATCGCGTTCCCGTATCCAGCCTGTGCATTGCTGCTGCCGTGCCCTCCACCACGGCGCTGCGGTGGATCAAGGCCATGGTTACCAAAGGCCTGTTCGTCCGCCGCGCGGATCACCGGGATGCCCGGCGCGTCTTCATCGAGTTGTCGCCGGCGACCTCGGCGGCAATGCGAGCCTATTTCGCGGAAGTCGGCCGCCCGGCGGGAGCCTAAAGAGTAGCAAACCGCTTTCGCTTTGGCGAAGGCGGTAGTGTCGTCTAAATGCTGGCGCGATGCTTACACTGCCGAACCTGTTGACGCTGTCTCGTATCCTGGCAGTTCCGATCCTCGTGTTCCTGCTGTGGCGGCCCAGCCCGCTCGATTATGCGATGACTTTCGTGCTGTATTGCATCGTCGGACTGACCGATTATTTCGATGGTTATCTGGCGCGAGCGCAGGGACAGATCTCCCGGCTCGGCATCTTCCTCGATCCGATTGCCGACAAGATCATGGTGGCCGCGGTGATCATCATGCTGGTCGCCACGCGCAAGATGAGCGGGGAGCCGAACATCCATGGCTTGCACATCATACCCGCGCTCATCATCCTTCTGCGCGAGATCATCGTGTCGGGTCTGCGCGAGTTTCTCGCGGGCCTTCAGGTGTCGGTGCCAGTCAGCCGGCTCGCCAAGTGGAAGACCGCGTTTCAGCTGATTGCGCTTGGCGGCTTGATCCTGGCCGGCGCGGTGCCCGATCAAGTCTGGGTGCATACGGCGGGCTTGGCCTGCCTGTGGGCCGCGGCAGCGCTCACGCTGGTGACGGGCTATGATTACCTCCGGACCGGCCTTAGGCATATGGACTGATCGGCGCCTCAAGCCTCCCCAACCGACTTGATCGACCGAGCGAGCAGTTCGAAATTCCGGCGCTGCGCTGAGCCCTTCCGCCAGACGAGCGCAATCGTCCGCATCGCCGGCTGACCGTCGCCGGTCGTCAGCGGGCGGATGGCAATCGTGCCCTGGTCCGCAAGGCCGGCCTTCACCGCCATCTGCGGCAGGAATGTGAGGCCGAGGCCGCCGCTGACCATCTGCACCAAGGTGTGGAGGCTGGTGCCCAGCATCGCGGCATCACCGCGCAAAGCTCCGCAGGCCGCCAACGCATGATCCTTAAGGCAGTGACCGTCCTCAAGCATCAGCAGTGCGGCAGGTTCCAGCGCGCTTCCGTTCACGGGACCACCAGCCGCGAGGGGGTGATCCGCCGGGAGCGCGAGTAGCAGGGGATCGTCAAACAACTCCTCGCTCTCGATATTGCTGCCGCAGGCGAAGGGGAGGGCCAGAAGCACGCAGTCGACCGCACCGCGCTGGAGGGCATCACAGGCGGCGCTGCTGGTCTCCTCCCGCAAAGTCAGGCGAAGCTGCGGATACCGCTGCTTCAACTTGGTCAACAGGCCGGGCAGCAGAAATGGCGCGATCGTGGGGATGACCGCCATCCGCAATTCGCCGCTCATCGGCTCGGCCTCGGCCTGAACCATGTCGGTCAGCTCTTCCGCTCCGCGCAGCAACTCCCGGGCTTTGTGCACGACCTGCTCCCCGAGCGGAGTGAAACGAACCGACCGCCGTGAACGTTCGACCAAGGTCACCCCGAGCAGTTGCTCCAGCTCCTGAAGTCCGGCGGACAAGGTCGACTGGCTGACTGCCACCGTCGCTGCGGCACGGCCAAAGTGACGCTGGTCCGCAAGAGCAACGAGATAGGAGAGTTGCCGGAGTGTCGGGAGGAAGGCTCGCATCGGCGACATTGTAATCGATAAAAGCGATCAACTCAATCGGAACAATCCATTTGATCGATCTGAAGCACACCCTAAGTATCAGTCATCAGCCCTCAAGTTCACAGGAGATCAGTGACCATGCTCAGCGTTGGCGATAAGTTTCCAGGCCTCACCGTTCCCGTCCAGCAGGGCACGTCGGCTCTCCCCTCTGGGGAGTCGATCGATCTGTCGCAGGCTAACGGCCGCTGGAAAGTGGTGTTCTTCTGGCCGAAGGATTTCACCTTCGTCTGCCCGACCGAGATTGTCGGCTATGGCGAACTCAAGCGGGACTTCGATGACCGCGATGCGGATCTGATCGGTGCGTCGACCGATACCGCCCATGTCCACTTTGCATGGCGCAAGTCCGACGAGCGGCTTGCCGAGGCGGACTTCCCGTGGATCGCGGACAGCAACAAGAAGCTCGCTGGAGCGCTCGGCATTCTCCACCCCGACGAGGGAGTCGCCTATCGCGCGACCTTCGTCGTCGACCCGGATAATGTCATCCAGCATGTGACGATCAACGGCCTCAATGTCGGTCGGAATCCCCAGGAGACGCTCCGGGTGCTCGACGCGCTTCAGACGGACGAGCTTTGCCCGTGCAACTGGCATCAGGGCGAAGAGGTTCTGAAGCCCGCCGCCTAACCGAAACAGAGGGCGCGGTGCGCCGCGCCCTCTCATCGACTGCCATCGCCCGGTGACACCGCCGGAACGGTGCTCTGCGGCCGAAGTGAAAGGAAATCCGAATGTCTCTTAAGGAACTCGCCGACACGTTGCCGGACTTCGCCAAGGACATCCGGCTCAATCTCTCCTCGGTCTTGTCCGACCAGACGCTCGGCGACCAGCGCAAATATGGCCTGCTGCTCGCCTGTGCCCATGGCAGCGGTTACCGGCCGTTGGTGGCCGCCGCCGAGGCGGAGGTCGAGGGGAAGCTCTCGCCCGAGGCCGCCAATGCCGCACGCGGAGCAGCGGCGGTGATGGCCATGAACAATGTCTATTACCGTTTCGTCCACCTCGTTTCGAACCCGGAATATGGGAAGCTGCCGGCGAAGCTGCGCATGAACCTGATCGGCTCGCCGGGCATTGAGAAGGATGACTTCGAGCTATTCAGCCTGGCTGTGAGCGCGATGAACGGCTGCGGCATGTGCATCGACAGCCACGAACGCGTACTTCAGCAGCATGGTATGAAGGTCGAGACGATCCAGTTTGCCGCCCGCATCGGCGCGATCATGAAGGCGGTGGCAACCGTCCATGCGACCATGTAATTGCCGGCGGCTTAGTGCCGCCAGCGTCTGCCGTCAGGACAGGGCCCGGTAGAGCGCGTAGCTGCTGGTCAGCGTGACCAGCGCTCCTACGAAAGTCAGCAGCAGGTCGGGGTTCACCCGCTTGGCGATCATTGCGCCAAACGGCGCCGCGATCACTCCCCCGATCACCAGGCCGGCAAGTGCATTCCACAGCATCTGCTGGGCCTCCGCGCTTCCGCCGAAGGTGAAGGAGAATAGGAAGGTCGCGGAGATGGTGATCGTCAGAAAGAATTCGGCGGTGTTGACGGTGCCGATTGTCTTACGCGGATTGCTGCCCTGGACGAGCAGGTTGGAGGTTACGATCGCGCCCCACCCGCCGCCGCCCGCCGCGTCGAGGAACCCGCCAGCAAGGCCGAGCGGTTCGACCACCTTGGGCTGCCGCTCCGTGTGACGGTGCATGATCCCCCGGTAGAACAAATAGATGCCAAGGCTGGTCAGATAGGCGAGGACGAACGGCTTGGCGACGTCGGCCGGGATTTGGACCAGGATATAGGCGCCGAGAACCCCGCCGATAATTCCGGGAATGACAATCCTGAAGAACAGCCGCCAGTCGACGTTGCGGTGCGCCACATGACTGACCGCCGAGACCGCGGTCGTGAAGGTTTCCGCGGTGTGCACTCCCGCGGAAGCGGCTGCGGGAGGAACGCCGATGCTGATGAGGAGCGTGCTCGAAATCTGCCCGAACGCCATCCCAAGCGCGCCGTCGACCATCTGAGCGGCGACACCGATGAGAATGAACGGCAGCAGGGCCACGGGGTCAGCAAGCAGTTCAGCGATGATGGCAGGTCTCCCCGTTGGCGCCGCAGCGCCTTTGCCGTCACATGGCAGGACAGGCAAGTCCCCAGAGCGGCCCTCGACTGGCAATTGCCGAGCGGACTTCCTATTATGGTCGCAAGTTCAACAGCGCCGTGAAGACGAATGTCCCTGATTGCTTATCTCGATTCAGTGAAGGCGCGTGATCCCGCCGCAAGGTCGCGGTGGGAGATCCTGTTCTATCCAGGAGTCATTGCCCTTGGCCTCCACCGGGTCGGGCACTGGCTCTACGGCGGGCAACTGTATGTGCTGGCGCGGATGGTCAACCATCTTGCGCGGGCGCTGACCGCCATCGACATCCACCCGGGCGCCAAGATCGGGCGCAACTTCTTCATCGACCATGGTTTTACCGTGATCGGTGAGACCGCGGAGATCGGCGATAATGTCACCATCTATCAATGCGTCACTCTCGGCGGGACCAACCCGACCAACGGCGTCGCTGGTAAGCGTCATCCGACGCTGCGCGATGGGGTGGTGATTGGATCGGGGGCGCAGGTCCTCGGCCCGATCGAAGTGGGCGCGGGCGCGCGGATCGGTGCCAATGCGGTCGTTACGCGCGATGTTCAGCCCGGGGCGACGATGACCGGCATCCCGGCCAAGCCTGTGCTGCTCGATGCATCCGACTATCAGCCGGGATTTGTGCCTTACGGCACCCTTTGCAACGAGATGAACGATCCCTTGATCACTCGATGCGATCAGCTCGAGCAGCAGATCGCGGAGCTGCGGGCGGAGTTGAAGGCGCTGCGCGAAACTGCCGCAGCCCGGAGAAAAAGCGCTTGAGCGTCATTTCGCCGTTCCCGGGTCCTCGGGAGCGGCGGACGCTGACCGCATTCGACCGGTCCGAGCTGACTCGCATCCTCGACCTTTACGGCCGCATGGTCGCCGCGGGGCATTGGCGCGACTATGCTCTTGCGCTCGAGCCTGATGTCGCGGTGTTCGCAGCGTTCCGCCGCAGCGCGGAGCGGCCGGAGGTGAGGATCGAAAAGCGGCCGGAGTTGCGCCAGCGGCAAGGCGCATTCGCCTTGATCAGTGAGCACGGCGTGGTGCTCAAGCGGGGGCAGGAGCTCCAGCAGGTGCTGGCGCTGCTCGAACGGAGGCTGATCAAGCTCGTCGGCTGAATGCAGCCGGCACCACGATGGGTGCCGGCCGGTCTTCATCAGCGGCAGCGGACTCGGCTGCGGTCGATCTCGCGGCCAACCAAGGCACCGGCTGCAGCCCCGAGGATCGTTCCTGTGGCTCGCTCGCCACGCGTGTCGATCGCACGGCCGAGCAGGGCGCCACCTGCTGCTCCGACGATCAGGCCCGTGGTTCCATTCGGACGGCGGCAGTGCATGCGGCCGTCCGAGCCACGCCACATCTTGCCATGATAGCCATGCGCCTGCGCTGGCTGGGAGAAAGCCACTGGCGCCGTCATCGACAGCGCAGCCATTGCCATGACCATTTTTTTCATTGTTCGAATCCCCTTTGTTCGACGTTGCCCTGGCCTGTTGGTCGAGGCTGCCTGAACGCCCGGCAACAACGCTTCAGCTGAACTCGCCTCCGCCGCCGTTTACGATGAGCGGAGTCCTCGTGCTGACAGGGTGTGGTGCGGTAACCGCCGTTTACCGCTTGGGTGGCAACGCGGTGGGAGGAAGCACGGTGGAGAGCAGCGTTGCGGTGCGGCCTCCCGGCGCGCCCCTCAGGACCTCAGCAATCTGAGCCGGAGAATCGAGATCGAGCGCCAGCCCGGCTGGCTCGCGCACGATGCAGGTGAGGCCAGAGGCCGCGGCTTCCTCCTGGTGAGCCAGGAAGCTGGCGGGCCCGAAGTGAAAGGCAAATGGTTCGCTAGCCTGAAGCAGGATCGCCGCGGTCCCACCATCGTGCGACGGCGCAAGCAGGATCGATCCCGGTGCCCAATCACGAAGCACGGTATCGAGCGCATCAGGCTCCACCAACGGCAGGTCTCCGGGAAGCGTCAGCATCAGCGCCTCGTCGCTGATTGTTCGGATCGCCTTCCGTGCGGTGTCGAACGCAGCGTTGATTCCTTGCACCGCCGGTTCGGTGATGGTGCTTGCTCCGGCTGCTGCGGCCGCTTGCGCGAGCGGTGGGTTCGGTGTGACTACCAGAATCCCATCGATCAACTTTGAGGCGCGCAGGCGCTCGATCATGTCTTCGAGCATCGCCTGGACTAGGGCGGAACGCGCATCATTCGAGAGCAGACCGGCGCAGCGCGATTTCGCGTCGCCGGAATCGCGTACGGCGATGGCCGCGATGATCTTCAAGGAGGTGTTCCAAGGCTCTCGGCGAAGCGTAACACCTCTCCCGCAAGTCGAACGCGATCCTCGTCGTTCCGCATTACCGTGTTGGTGACGGCAACCGCGATCGAGCCATGATTGAGAGAGCCGGCATCCTGCTCATCGGCCTGATCGATCACCAATCCGGTCAGGAAGCGGCGATAATGATCGACAATCGCCGCATTTTCCGGCTCGCGCCCAAGCTCCCGCATCAGCTTGGCGGTTGGACCTTTCACCGCCTCTCCGCCCACGAGCACCCGCTTCGGAATCCACCCGCCGTGCTCCACCAGCTCGCGCAACTGCGCGGGCGTGAAGAGTGGGGCGTAAATGTTTTTTGCGATCAATCGGTGCTGCTGTCGAGCATCACTTCCGTCAGTCCGGTGCTGCGCGAGTTATCGGAGCGCGCCGCGCAGGCTTCGCCCGGTCAGTCGTACCTGATGCAGAAGAAGATCGACACTTTAAAGGTCGACGAGTCGCGGGCTGCACTGAATCGCATCATTG
>CBFGZJ010000041.1:0-9971 GCA_965653215.1 uncultured Sphingomonas sp.
AGGCGCTGAAAGCGTCGTGCGAGGCTCCGGAGGCGATGCTGGCAGCGGCCGAAAGGCTCGCGACCCACATCAACGCCTCACGCTGCGCCTACGCCGACGTTGATCCCGATAACAATCGCTTCGTCATCAGAAGCGATTATTCCAGTCCCGGCGTTGCCACTTCGGCGGGCACCTACAGCCTGGATCTGTTCGGATCGCGCGCCGCCCACGAACTGCGGCACGGGCGCACCTTGGTTGTGCGCGATATGGATGAGCTCGCGCCAGAGGACGGGCGTGAGATGTTCCTGTCGATTGGCGTCCAGGCAATCATCTGCTGCCCGCTGGTCAAGGACGGACGGCTGGTTGCGATGATGGCCGTGCATCAGGATCGCCCGCGCGACTGGACCGAGGCGGAGATCAGCTTGGTCGAAGCCGTGGTGGAACGCTGCTGGGCCAATGTGCAGCGGGTCGCGGCCGAGGCTCGCCTGCGCGATTCCGAAGAGAAATTCCACGCCATTGCCAATTCGATCGACCAGATGGTTTGGTCGACCCGTCCCGACGGGTTCCACGATTATTATAATGAACGCTGGTACGAATATACCGGCGTTCCGCGCGGCTCGACCGATGGGGAAGAATGGAACGGCACCTTCCACCCGGACGATCAGCAACGGGCCTGGGTCGTTTGGAGGCACAGCCTCGAGACTGGCGAACCCTACCATATCGAATATCGGCTGCGGCACCGATCGGGGCAGTATCGCTGGGTGTTGGGGCGGGCGCAATGCGTGCGCGATGATCAGGGGCAGATCACCCGCTGGTTCGGAACTTGCACCGACATCCAGGAAATTATTGAGGCTCGTGAATTGCTCAGCCACTCGCGCGAACAGCTCGAGCAGGAAGTCGAGCAACGTACGCGCGAGCGCAACCGCGCCTGGGAGATGAGCGGCGACCTGTTCGCCATCATGGACTTCGAAGGCAATCTGCGGGCGATCAATCCCGCCTGGTCGGCAACACTGGGATTTGACCAGGAAACACTCCTGTCACGCAGCGCTGACCTGCAGTTGCACCCGGACGACCAGGAGCCGTTACGGCAAGTGCTCGATCGGCTCGGGCGCGGCGAGGCAATCACGGACTTCGAGAACAGGCTGCAGCACAAAGATGGATCGTGGCGATGGATCGCCTGGAATTTGGTGCCTGAAGGGGAGGTGTTTTACGCCGTTGGCCGCGATGTGACCGCTCAGCGCGAAACGGCTTCTGAACTTCAGGCCGCCCAGGAAGCCCTTCGGCAGAGCCAGAAGATGGAGGCGATGGGCCAGCTGACCGGCGGGGTGGCGCACGACTTCAACAATCTGCTGTCGCCGATCATCGGTGGACTGGACATGTTGCAGCGGCGCGGGATCGGGGATGAACGGGCGCAGCGGACGATTATCGGCGCGCTGACCTCGGCAGAGCGGGCCAAGACGCTGGTGCAGCGGCTGCTGGCCTTTGCTCGCCGCCAACCGCTGCAACCGACGGCCATCAGCCTCGACAAGCTGGTGCGCGGAATGGCGGATCTTGTCGACAGCACGACCGGGCCGCAAGTGCGCGTGTCGATCAACTTGCCGGACTCGCTACCACCTGCAATCGGCGACACCAACCAACTGGAAATGGCGCTGCTTAACCTGTCGGTGAATGCGCGCGATGCAATGCCCGACGGCGGGACAATCACGATTGCGGCAGCGTCAGAACGCATCGGGAAGAGTCATTTGTCGGGTCTCAGACCGGGAGATTATGTCCGGCTGTCCGTCAGCGATACCGGCATCGGCATGGACCAGGCCACGCTGAAGCGGGCGATCGAACCCTTCTTCAGCACCAAAGGTGTGGGGAAGGGTACCGGCCTCGGATTATCGATGGTGCATGGGTTGGCGGCGCAACTCGGCGGTGCGATGACCATTTCCAGTCGGCCTGGGCTTGGGACGAGGGTCGACCTGTGGCTGCGGGAGGCTAAACAGGTTTCAATCACGAGCGATATCCCCGATCGAGAGGAGCCGATCTCGGCTTTCGGACTGGTCCTGCTGGTCGACGACGAGGAGCTTGTGCGTTCGAGCAGCGCGGAGATGCTGGCTGAGCTTGGCTATACCGTCGTCGAGGCGAGCGATGCCGAAGAAGCGATCACCCTGGTTGAGGCGGGCCTCAGGCCGGACCTGCTCGTGACCGATCACCTGATGCCGGGAATGACCGGGGTCGAGTTGGCGCGTAGGCTGAAGCAGCGGTTTCCGCGCCTGCGCGCGCTGATCGTATCGGGCTATGCCGAGGCGGAAGGGCTCGCTCCTGATCTTCCGCGTCTGGAGAAGCCGTTCCGGGCGGCCGAGCTTGCCCACATGCTGGCTGAAGCGGACGCACCGGTTCACTGAGCGCTTTGGAGCTAAACATTCTGGTCGGCGTTAGCCGGACATGAAGTCAGTCGTCTGGGTGGCCGCGTTGATGGCGGCAGCGGCCTGCGAGAAATCACCGGAACAGGCGGTGCCTACTGCTGCAGCCCAGCCAAACCGGGGAGGGCCGGTCGACGACGGCACCTTCCTCGAACGCATCGATCCGCTCGGCGGGCAATGGCAAGTCGAGCGGCTCGCGGGGGCGGACTTCAACCGCTTCAACGGCTGGATCAACTTTAGCGCGGGCGGGTTCCTCAACCATGGTGCCGGATGCAGCGGCGGCTACCCGGCTTTCTATCGGCTCGATGACCAGCGTCTCACGATTACGCGGCGTGAGAGGGTGCGGATCGGCAAATGTGCGGCGCCCAATGCAGCAGGCCGAACCGAAGCTGCTGCGAGCGAGCGGCGACTGACCGCCTTTCTCGACCAGGCGGCAACATGGGAACGGAGCGACCAACGAACGTTGGTCCTGAGCGCCAGGGATGGGACTCAAGCGCTGCTAACCCGTCCGATCGAGCCATATCCGAATCTCGCCGGGCGATGGATCATTGAGGCGATCGGAGGACGGCCGCTGGTGACCGAGCGCCGCCCGCCGACCCTGACTATCGCAATGCGGACAATCGGCGTCGTCGCAGACTGCAACAGCACCGGCGGGCCATTCACGATCCCCGCGCCCGGCCGGATCTCCGTGACCACGCCGATCATGTCGACCGCCATCGGATGTGCCCCGGAGGACGCAGCCGAAGACTCGCTGATGACCAGTGCGATCACTTTGGCCACATCCTACCAAGTTCAGGGGGATCGGATCATTCTCACCGGCGGGCCAGGCCTGGTGGCGCGGCGGCCGCCGCCGCCCAATCGGCAGCTTGCGGGTGAGTATCAGGCGTGCGGCAACACGTTGCTGGGCGGCTATCATGAAGGCCCGATCACCCTCGCGATCGATGAGAAACGGATGCGCGACAACGCCGGTTGCAATGCTGACTATCGAGCGGATGGGCCGAAGTTGGTCCTGCAGCTGGGGGAGGAACCCGCCTGCGCGGCGGCGGCGACTCCATTCGTGCCCGGCGAACCTGTCCCGGTCGGTGGTCCGATCTCACCCCTAGCGGTGACCCGGCCGGACGGGTTCGGGTTTGACGATCACGAGCGGCTCATCCTGCGGACAGAGCGCGGCTTACTCACCATGTGCCGGAAGGGCTCTCCGATTCCGTTCGGAGGCTGATCCGTCCGCCTGCTCGAACGGGCAGCGTTCCGGCATATCGATCGCAAGGCCGTTGAGCTGGTCCACAATCAGCAGGCGCACGCTTGAGACAGCCCATACCAATGCTCCCGGCAATCCATGCGGGATCGCCGGGCACGATCGCGTCGAGCCAGCCCCGTCTCCATCGGCTATGAGCAGCAGGATCGCGCGTTCGTCAGCACTGAGGGATTGGCTGCAGCAGCACTCCGCCTGAAGTGTACGGCCCAGGCAGGCTTCGGTAAGTTGCAGCATACTTTCGAGGGCGACGGGCAGCATCGGCGGAACTTGGAGCTGTCCTCCAAGTGACACGAGGCTCGCGGTTGCGTTCACCCCCTCCGCCCGAGCAGCCACCCAGCGGCGAAATAAACGAATGACGATCGCCTCTGTCCAGGTCCGCTGCGCCTTGATCCGATCGATCCGCATGTCTTCTAGTAACGCTACTGAGAAGCGTTCGCAACAAGAAGAAGCGCGGGGTTAAGCAATTTCCGGGTTGGAGCGCAGAACGGCTTTTTCGTGGATCGTTCCAGCAACTTAGCCGTTCCCGCAGCCGACGCTCCCTCGGAATACAGAACTGGTGCGTGCGGCACTTCCGTCGGCGAACGTCACCTCGAATGACTGCTCATCCGCGGCTTATCGAACGATCCGCCTGCGTATCCGGGGAGGTATAGACGTTATGGACCGGCATTTCTGGCAGGATCGCCGCGTATTGGTCACCGGGGGAACCGGCTTCCTCGGCAGTCATCTTGTCACTGCGCTGATTGCCGTCGGTGCGTTGGTCGCCTGCATCGTTCGGCAGCCCATTCCGGAGCGCCGCCTGACGCATTTTCCGGCGCTGACGCGCGTGAGGTCCGCCGTCGGCGATCTCAAGGACGGCCCATTCCTGCAGTCGGCGATGCAGCGGTATCATGTCCAAACCGTCTTCCACCTCGGAGCCCAGACGATCGTCGATGTGGCGCACCATGATCCGGTCGAGACGTTCGAGACGAACATCGCCGGAACCTGGCGCCTGCTGGAAGCCGCGCGCCAGACCGGGGTCGAGCAGGTCGTCGTTGCCTCTTCTGACAAGGCTTATGGTGATCAGGACGAGCTTCCGTACAGGGAGACCGCGCCACTGCTCGGCCAGCACCCTTACGCCGCAAGCAAGTCTTGCGCCGACCTGATCGGTACCACTTACGCGGTGAACTACGGGCTTCCGGTGGCGGTGACCCGCTGCGGTAATTTCTATGGGCCAGGTGATCTGAACTGGAACCGGATCGTGCCCGGCACCATCCGCTCAGTGATCGAAGGTCAGCGGCCCATCATCCGGTCCGACGGTCTTAGCGCGCGCGATTATTTCCACGTCAAGGACGGCGCCGCCGCCAACATGCTACTCGCGGAGCAGTTGGCCAGGCGTCCTGAGCTTAAGGGTGAAGCGTTCAACTTCTCCAACGAAACCCAGGTTGGGGTGCTCGAACTCGTCAATCGCATCCTGCGGATCATGGGCTCAGACCTCGAACCCGAGATCCGCAATGACGCGCACAACGAGATCAGGCACCAGTATCTGTCCGCCGCCAAGGCCAAGCAGTTGTTGGACTGGTCCCCGCTCCACACGCTCGACAGCGGGCTTGAGGCGACCGTCGACTGGTATCGGGAGGAACTTCAAGAGCTGGAGCGAGATGTGGCAGAGTTGGCCTAGCGCGAGTTTCGACTCATGACGGCGCTTGGAGACAATAATTCCATGGCAGGGCAGACCGCTGAGCATGTCGTCCGGATTGGTGGCGCTTCGGGTGCGCTGAACGACAGCCTCATCGCGGTGCCGCAACTGCTGCGGGTGCCCGACCTTGATTATCTCGCCTTCGACTACCTGGGAGAAGGGTCGATGGGGCTGATGCGGCGGCTGAAGGAAGCCGATCCGCGCTCCGGTTTTCTCACCGACTTCGTCGATCTCCATATCGGCCCCTATCTCACGGAGCTGAAAAGCCGCGGGATCAAAGTGATCGCCAATGCCGGGGGAATGAACCCGGAAGGGCTGGCAGAGCTGATCCGCGCGCGTGGGCGAGAGCTGAACCTGGACCTCAGGGTGGCGGCGGTGACCGGCGACGATATTGAGCCACTGCTGCCCGCCCTTCGGGGCGAGGATGTGCGGGACATGTTCACCGGCATCCCGCTGCCGGAGGGGAGGATCGGCAGCATCAACGCCTATCTCGGCGCCTTCCCGATTGCTGCGGCCCTTGATGCCGGTGCGGACATCGTCATCACTGGGCGAGTGGTTGACAGTGCGCTCATCCTCGGGCCGCTGATCCATGAGTTTCGCTGGGGACCTGAAGACCTTGACCTGCTCGCCGGAGGCACGCTCGCCGGCCATCTGCTCGAGTGCGGGACTCAGGTCACCGGCGGCACCTTCACCGACTGGCAGGACGTCCCCGACTGGGCGAACATCGGCTTTCGTCAGCGTCGGCACTGTCGCCGAGCAGCTGCTCTACGAAGTCAGCGATCCCCAGGCCTATATCGTTCCCGACGTGGTCTGCGACTTCGCCGCAGCGTCTGTGTCGCAGGTCGGCCCCGATCGGGTCAGCGTCGCTGGCGCGAAGGGCTATCCCCCCACGGACAGCTACAAGGTGTGCGTCACCTATGATGACGGCTGGCGCGCCATCGCGTTGATCCCGATCATCGGGCTGGAGGCCCCGGCCAAGGCGCGCAGGACCGCAGACGCGCTGCTCCAGCGAACCTCCGACCAGTTGCGCGCGCGCAATCAGGCAGACTGGCGGCTGACCCATGTCGAGGTGATCGGCACCGAGGCGAGCTATGGCCCTCGCGCTCAGCCGCTGGAACCCCGCGAAGTGCTGCTCAAGATCGTGGTCGACCATGATGACCCATCGGCTTGCGCTCTGTTCAGCCGTGAGCAGACCACCGCGATCATGAACATGGCGGTGGGGACCTCAATTGCCCCGATCATCGCCGCTCCGCGAGCGATCCCGCTGACCGAGATGATCCTCTTCCTCATCGGAAAGGACCGCGTCGCGGCGCGAGTGACTTTGGACGGGCAGGAGGTGCAATTCGTCGAGCCCAGAGCAGACGGATTCGACCCGACGATGATCGATCGGCCCGCGGTGCCGCCAGCTCCGATCGACGCAGAAATCGAGGTACCGCTCATCCGGCTTGCCTGGTCGCGTAGCGGAGACAAGGGCCGCCTGTTCAACGTCGCAGTGATTGCCCGCAAGCCCGAGTTTCTGCCTTACATCCGCGCCAGCGTGACGGAGGAGGCGGTGGCGGACTGCTATCGCTATCAATTTGACGATCCGGCCAATTCGCAGGTCGATCTTTATGAAGTTGCGGGAACCCATGCGCTCAACTTCGTCGTTCATGATGCGCAGGGCGGCGGAATCAATGTGTCGCCGCGGCTCGATCCCGCTGCGAAGAGCATGGCTCAGCGCCTGCTGGAGATACCGGTGAGGATCCCCGCAAGCATGGCGGAAGGGATGATTTGATCAACCGGGGCGGACGGGAGTGACGAATGGACCAGGCGGACGTTCCTTATTTGATGCGCGGCATCCAGCAGGTGATGACCGAGAGCAGCGTGCTCGTCAGCTCATCTCCCTATCTCAACGAGCCCCGCCTGCGGGATTGGATCGCGACCCATTTCCTGCGCCAGAGCGGCAAGGATCTGCCGACGACCTCCGACGCCTACCAGCTTCATGTGATCCTCAAGGATGTGTTCGATCACTCCAGGATCGAGGAACTGTTCACGGAGGAGCGGACCCGGTCGCCGGAACTCGACCGCTGGTTTGCGGAGGGCTTCCGCTCCAGCTTTACCCTTGATCAACTGCTCGGCTACCCGGAAGGATCGCTTGGCTACACCTTCGGTCGCTATCTGGCCGACAATGGCTACCAGATCGACATTGTGCCGCAGTTCGACCCTCGGTCGCAGTTCGAATATTATTCACTGCGCAGCGGTCAGACGCACGATCTGGAGCATATCGTCACCGGCGGTAACTTCGATATCCTGGGCGAACTGGTTCCCTATTTCGCGCGGCTGAGCAACGTTCCGCGGTTTTTGGGCGCCGAGCTCGCCGGCATCGTCAATACCGGCCAGCTGCTTGGCGCCTTGCGTATCGTGACCCGCACCGGACTTCATTATCAGCAGGCGTTTCCAATAGCGCTCAAGGCGATGCAGGCCGGAATGTCTGTCGGGGAGCAATCAGGCCCGATCTTCATGGCCAGGTATGAAGACGTGTTCCACTTGCCGGTTGCGGAAGCTCGTGAGGCGCTGGGTATTCGCGGCGTCATGCCGGTCGACACCCGCGAAGCTTCTCTCGCCTGGCCGGAATATTCCTGACCTCGCATCTCGGAGCGCCTCCATTCAGCGCATTTCAATCTGTGATAGCTTATCGAATCAGGAGTTTAGTCTTAAAGTCCACCAGCTAGGGGTGGGGGAATGACCATGCGGCGACGCGTGAAAGATTTTATCGAGATCAGCGATTACACGTCGCTCGATCGGTTGATCCAAACTCTCGTCAGTATCCGTGACAGCTTGCCCGCATCGGCGGATCCCGAGTTGAAGATGCGCGGGGACGATGTATTCGGACGGCGGCTGTCGATCAGCTATTTTCGGGAGCTGACGCCGGAGGAAGCCGAACTGGATGCTCGCTACTCCGCGTCGACCCTGCCCGAGTCCGATCCAGGGATCGACGCACTTCGCAAACAGCTCGAGGCAGTTCCCAGCACTCGGACGGGAGATGAGCAGGATCGCGGGGTCGCGGCCTAGGCGCTCCATCAGGCAGCCTCGGGATTGGCGGGCTGTTCCTGGGTTGCTTCGAGGGGAAGCCCTCGGCCGTGCATCGGAGGCCAGCGATGCTGATCGGGCGGAACGATGGGCACGGCCAGACAGACCGACGAAGCCGGCAGCACGTCCCGCCAGTCGCGGATGAGCTGCTTGTAGGCGCGCCCGACGTTGCGGATGTTGCGGTCCATGTCGAACAGCCCAAGGGGGTCGACGACGCCGTTCTGCTCACGCAGGGCGACATTCCAGTCGACCTGATCGATCAGGCTGTACCAGGTGAAGCCCACCGTCGGGATGCCGACATTGCGCAGGCGCAGCACGTTCGCCCATTCTTTCCACAGCCAATGCACCGCTTCCTGACCCGTGGGGCCTTCGCGCAGGTTCGTCTCGGTATGCATGATCGGAACGCGGTAGCGATTATGATATTGCCGCGTGATCTCGGAATAGCCGAAGACCTCGCCTGAGGCCTCTGTGCGGCCATCGGCGTGCACGCGATGCTCGTTGGTCCAATAATAATCGTTGCCGAGGATGCAGTGCTGCTTGAGCCGGTTGTGGAGGAAGAAGTGATATTCCTCCCGGGTCATCCCGCTATCCATCAGGAATTCATACATTTCGCTGTCGACGCGCCGGCCGTAGTTCAGGTCCAGGCTAAGGAACCGGCGGCTGTTCAATTTCTCCGCAGGACCAATCGCCGCTGGGCTGTCGGCGTGGAAATATTCGGATGATTCAGACTGAATGAAAATCGCGTCCGACCGGCGGTTGAGGATTTCCACCATCGCCAGCACATTCGCTTTGACGAGGTGCTTCAGGGCCGTGACGAAGCCGACGTCACTGGTCAGCTGCTCGTTCCACCAGCCATACATTCCGGAGAACATGGCGCAGATGAACATCTCGTTCACCGGCGTGTACAATTGAACCCAGGGATAGCGCTCAGCGAACGCCGCAGCATAGGTGGCAAAGAGTTGAGGAAAGTCCGGGTTCTGGAAGTTGCCGATCCAGTCCGGAACACCGAAATGGCACAGGTCGACGATCGGGGTGATGCCTCGTTCTCGCAAATCCCTCAGCGTCAGATCGGCGAATTCCCAGTCATATCGTTCCGGACCAAGAAAGGTGCGGTGGAGTGGAGGGCCGAAACGGAGAAAACGGATCCCAAGGTCTTCAACGCAGTCGAAATCCTCACGCCAGCGGCGATAATGATCCGCCGCTTCCATCTGGTCGACGCGGGTGCGGCCGCCGTTGATCGTCGGGATGCTGTTCTCGATCCCGGTAGCGAAGATGAAATTGGTCAACGCGGCTCTCCTCAGCCGGCGAGGAGATTTCCGCAATCAACGGGCGTGCTGATCGCCGCTTCTCCCGCAGGTCGGTGAGTGCGAAACCTGACTTCTCACCTTTACCGCAGCCTCAACTGGATAGCGGGTTCAGCGTTCCGAACATTTTGCCGTTCACCGCTCTGGCGGTGCACCATCAGTGATCAGTGGCGGAAAAGGCGCCGATGCCGGTCTCCGCGCGGACCCGTTGCGCAGGATAGCCGGCCTTGTCGAGCGCCGCCCGGGGCGAACGGTCAAACCGGGAGATGAGCCAGATCGCC
>CBFGZJ010000042.1:0-9903 GCA_965653215.1 uncultured Sphingomonas sp.
ACGAAGAAGAGGGCCGGATCGAGGTGGTCGTGCCAGATGACCAGCTCAGCCTGGCGATTGGCCGGCGTGGACAGAATGTGCGTCTCGCCAGCCAGCTGACCGGGTCCCAGATCGATATCCTGACCGAGGCCGATGCCAGTGAGAAGCGGCAGCGTGAGTTCATCGAGCGGTCGGAGATGTTCCAGACTGAACTCGACGTCGACGAGACGCTCGCCCAGCTGCTGGTCGCCGAAGGCTTCACCTCGCTTGAAGAAGTCGCTTATGTCGAGGCGGAGGAAATCGCCTCCATCGAAGGCCTCGACGATGACATCGCGAGCGAGTTGCAGAGCCGCGCGGGTGAAGCGCTCGAGCGTCGCGAAGCCGCGGCACGCGAGGAGCGGCGCAAGTTGGGCGTCGAGGATGCGCTGGCTGAGCTTCCGCATCTCACTGAGCAAATGCTGGTCACCTTGGGCAAGGCCAACATCCGGACGCTGGACGATCTTGCCGATCTGGCAACCGACGAGCTGATCCAGAAGAAGCGGGCGGAGCCCCGTCGTCGCGCCGAGAATCAGCGGTCCGAGGACAAGGGCGGCGTTCTGGCCGAATACAGCCTGACCGAAGAGCAGGGCAATGAGATCATCATGGCCGCCCGCGCCCATTGGTTCGAAGACGAGCCTGTAGCCGAGGAGGACGCGGTTGCGGGAACGGAGCAATGATCCGCTAGGAACCCATGTTCCCGAGCGTACCTGCATCCTCACCCGGCAGGCCGCTCCTCGTGATCAACTGATCCGGCTCGCGCTCGGATCTGACGGTCAGGTTGCGCCCGACGTCAGGGCGCGCGCCCCCGGCCGAGGCGCCTGGATCGGCGTTGCGCGCCCCGACCTCGAGCAGGCTCTCGCCAAGGGCAAGCTCAAGGGTGCGCTCGCCCGTGCGTTCAAAACTACCGACATCTCACCGCCCACCGATCTTGGCCAGAAGATCGAGGACGCTCTGAGGCAGCATGCGCTCGACCGGCTCGGCCTCGAAGCGCGCGGCGGCACCTTGATCAACGGCGCGGAGCGGGTGGAAGCGGCAGCAAGAGCGGGAAAGGTTCACCTGTTGATCCATGCCCAGGATGCGGGTGAGGACGGACGCAAGCGGCTGGACCAGGCCTGGCGGACGAGTGGAGGCGAAAGCCGAGGTCTGGTTTTTCCGGCATCGCGCACCATCTTGTCGATGGCACTGGGCCGCGAAAATGTGGTACATGTCGCGCTGACCGATCCTGCCGCCGCGTCGCGTGTCCGCCATGCGATCGCCCGGTGGCAATCTTTCATTGACCCACGTGCTGGGCTAAGCGGCGCAAGCGCTGCTGAGTCCGGCTCGGCTGAAGTAACGACGACGAAGGAATTCGATGACTGACTCGACCGAAAAGCCCAAGCTGGGCACCCGGCCTCCGCTGGGCCTCAAGCGCACGGTCGAAACGGGCAAGGTGAAGCAGAGCTTCAGCCATGGCCGCTCGAACACTGTCGTTGTTGAGGTCAAGAAGCGCCGCATTCTCGGTAAGCCCGGAGAGGCGCCGGCTGAGGCTGCAAAGCCGCCGGTTGCGGAAACCCCTGCGCCAGCACCGGCTCCGGTCCGTCCGGCGCCGGCGGCTCCGCCTGCTCCACGGCGTTCTGCCGCAGACGATATCTCCGCGCGCAAGGAAATGCAGGAGCGTTTGCTGCGCGAAGCCGAAGAAGCGCGCATGTCGGCGCTCGAAGAGGCGCGGCGGCGTGAGGAACGCACCCGTACCGAGCAATCCGAGGATGAACGACGCCGCGCAGAGGAAAACCGCAAGGCTGAAGAAGCTGCCGCGCAGGAGGCTGCGAAGGCTGCGGAAGAAGCTGCGGCGGCGGCCAGCGAGCCGGTTCCTCAAGCGAGTGCACCCGAACAAAGCACAGCTTCCGCAGAAGACCGCATGGTGCGCAGACCAGCGGCTGCACCGGCTCCCAAGCGGTCAGAGCCGGCTCGGCCAAGCCGCGGGCGGGACGATCGCCGTCACTCGGGCAAACTGACGGTCAGCCGGGCACTATCGGGAGAAGACGATAGCCGCGCGCGTTCGCTTGCTGCCCTGCGCCGGGCGCGTGAAAAGGAAAAACGCGCGCACATGGCCTCCGGACCCTCGGCCAAGCAGGTCCGCGACGTGGTCGTTCCCGAAGCGATCACCGTCCAGGAACTCGCAAACCGCATGGCGGAGCGTGGCGCCGACCTCGTCAAGGCGCTGTTCAAGATGGGAATGGTCGTCACCCTGACCCAGACCGTCGACCAGGACACCGCCGAGCTACTGGTCACCGAGTTCGGGCATAACATCAAGCGCGTTTCGGAAGCCGACGTCGAGATCGGCATCGGTGGCGATGACGATGCGCCGGAAGCGCTTGCCTCGCGTCCGCCAGTGGTCACGATCATGGGCCACGTCGATCACGGCAAGACGTCGCTGCTGGACGCGATCCGCGGCGAGAATGTCGTATCGGGAGAGGCTGGCGGCATTACCCAGCACATCGGCGCCTACCAAGTCGCCCTTCCCGACAAGTCGAAGATTACCTTCCTCGACACGCCTGGCCACGAGGCATTCACCGAGATGCGCGCGCGCGGTGCGAACGTCACGGATATCGTCGTGCTCGTGGTTGCTGCGGATGATGGGCTGAAGCCGCAGACGATCGAGGCGATCAATCATACCAAAGCGGCCGGAGTGCCGATGATTGTCGCGATCAACAAGATCGACAAGCCCGATGCCCGGCCGCAGAAGGTCCGCGAGGAACTCCTGCAGCACGAGATTATCGTCGAGGAGATGGGGGGCGAGGTCCAGGACGTCGAAGTCTCGGCGCTCAAGAAGACGAACCTCGACGGGCTGCTAGAAGCGATCAACCTTCAGGCCGAGCTGCTCGAAATCAAGGCGAACCCCGACCGGCCGGCCGAAGGCGCGGTCGTGGAAGCCAAGCTCGACAAGGGCCGCGGCCCGCTGGCCACCGTGCTTGTCCAGCGTGGCACTTTGCGCGTTGGCG
The DNA here is from genome assembly GCA_965653215.1 of uncultured Sphingomonas sp. Classification (GTDB taxonomy): domain Bacteria; phylum Pseudomonadota; class Alphaproteobacteria; order Sphingomonadales; family Sphingomonadaceae; genus Sphingomicrobium. The sequence continues at coordinate 3,000 of CBFGZJ010000042.1, forward strand.
ACGTGTTCGTCGCCGGCGCCGTCAGCGGCAAGGTGCGGGCGATGATCGATCATAAGGGTCGCCAGGTGAAGGAAGCCGGTCCATCAGTGCCGGTGGAAGTGCTCGGCCTGTCCGCTGTTCCCTCCGCTGGCGATGCGATTACCGTGGTCGAGAACGAGGCTCGCGCTCGCGAGGTCGCCGCCTATCGTCAGGGTCTGCTCGATCGCAAGCGGACCACCGCTGCCCCACTCAGCTTGGAAAACATGTTCGCGAACAAGGCGAGCACGACCATGGAATTTCCGTTGGTCGTCAAGGCCGACGTCCAAGGCTCGGCCGAGGCCATCGTCAATGCGCTCAACAAGCTCTCAACCGACGAAATCCGGGTACGCGTGCTGCACTCCGGCGTCGGTGCGATCACCGAAAGCGACGTCACGCTTGCCGGTGCATCGGGGGCGCCGATCATCGGCTTCAATGTTCGTCCGAACGCCAAGGCCCGGGAAGTCGCCGAGCGCAACAAGGTCGAGCTTCGCTACTACGATGTCATCTACCACCTGACGGACTGGGCGAAGGGCGCGATGGCCGGAGAGCTCGGGCCGGAGATCGTCGAGACGGTGGTCGGCCGGGCCGAGATCCGGGAGGTATTCCCCGCAGGCAAGCGCGACAAGGCGGCTGGCTTGCTGGTGCTCGAAGGTGTCATCCGCAAGGGTCTCAACGCCCGCCTCACGCGGAGCGACGTGATCGTATCGAAGACTACGATCTCGTCATTGCGCCGGTTCAAGGACGATGTCCCGCAGGTCATCGCTGGACTGGAGTGCGGCGTGATGCTCGCGGACACCAACGACATCAAGGCTGGGGACATGTTGGAAGTGTTCGAGGTCGAGGAGCGCGCGCGAACCCTTTGATCGGGTTCGCACGACTCCGAAGGAGCGCCGATGCGCCGCAATGAAACTCCCGAGGGTCGCTCCGTCCGGCTGTTGCGCGTCGGTGAACAGGTGCGGCACGCGCTCTCGGAAGTTCTGATGAGGGGCGATGTGCATGACGAGGTGCTCGCGTCGCACAGCGTCTCGATCACCGAAGTCCGAATGTCCCCCGACCTCCGCCACGCCACGGTGTTCGTGAAGCCGCTGCTCGGCGCCGACGAGAAGGATGTGCTTGCCGCGCTGCGGAAGAACGCTCGTTACCTGAAGGGCGAAGTGGCGAGGCGGGTGAACACCAAATATGCGGCGGACCTCAAATTCATGGCCGACGAAAGCTTCGATGAAGGTGATCGGATCGATGCGATCCTGCGTTCACCAGCAGTCGCCAGGGATCTGGATGAGCAATAGGGCGGCAAAGCCCTCGCTCGCCGTTGATGTTTCGAGGACATCATGGCTAGGGTGTGTGCTCAAACACCCCGCGCGGCTTCACTGAGCACCGATTCAGTTCATGAAAATCGTCTATCTCTGTCGGCGGCCAATTCCGTCCGTTAACGCGCATTCGGTCCAGATCGTGGCAATGTGCGAAGCCTTCGCGAAAAACGGGCATCAAGTCACCCTACTGGCACATCGTGGCGACCAGCCTTCCCGCCGAACCTTCGCACGCTACGGCGTCGAGCGCCTCTTCCGGGTCCAGGCCTTCCCTTATCTGTTTCCGAAGCACCGGCCCGAAAAGCGCTTCATCCGCGCGCTCCAGTGGAACCGGTCAGTCGCTCGTGCTGACCTGTTTTTTGGTCGTGACATAGGATCATTGGTTCAGCTGGCAGGCCGCGGCAAGCCGATCGTCTACGAAGCGCACTCAGAGATCCCCCACGACTCGAAACGTGGGCAAAAGCTTGCGCGGCTATTCTCGCATCCCGACTTCCACCACCTAGTCTGCGTGACCGAGGGCCTCGCGGATAGCTTTCGCGCAAATTTCCCCGCGCTTGCCGGCAAACCGATCCTCGTTGTTCCAAATGGGGCCTCTCCAATCGCTCCTCAGCCACCGGTCCATCCCTGGCCGGGGCGGCCTGGGCACTTGCAGGTCGGATTCATTGGGCGTCCTTATCCCGGCAAGGGGATCGAGCTAGTCGCCGTCGCTGCACAACGCCTGCCTGAGATGGACTTCCACATCGTTGGTGGAAGCGCGGAAGACCTTCATTGGATTGAACCGCCGTTTCCCGAGAACCTCCACATTCACGGCTACCAACCCCGTGGCGAACTCGGCCGTTATTACGCGCACTTCGATGTCGCGGCGGCACCTTACAGTGACATGGTAATGAACTATAGCGGCGTCGAAAGTGGCTCCATCACGTCTCCCTTGAAGCTGGTGGAATATTTGGCGGCTGGTATCCCTGCTGTCGTCTCGGACCTGCCTGGAGTCCGCGACATGGTTCGGGGTGAATCGGAAGCGGCGCTGCTGATCACACCGGGCAATGCCGAGAGTTTGGTGGAATCGCTTCAAAAGCTTGCGGACGGAGCATTGCGGGCACGGATGCGGATGGCGGCTCGTCGAGAGTTTGAAGAACGACACACCACGCTTGCCAGGGCAAGGGCAGTTCTAGGCCCGCTGGGCGCATCGGCACCCGCGCTATAAGCCGCGCAAGCATTTCCCAAGCCGTAGGTGTCGAACCAATTGCTTGCTGGTACAGGCACTCGGGCCAGCGAGGGGACGACAATGCGAACATTTCCACAGATCTGCGTTATCGTTCAGGGTTGGCCCAAAGTCTCAACCACCTTCGTCGCGCAGGAGCTTGTCGGGCTGGAGCAGGAGGGAATCGATCTGCTGCTAGCGACCTATGGACCGAAAGATCAGATCAAGCACGGGATTCACGAGCAAGTCCGAGCGCCGATCATGGACCTCGGGGAATCCTTCGTTCACCCAATCCGCTTGTTCAGGGCATGGCGCAAGGTTCGGCGGTGGCCGGGTTACGCTACGGCTAAGGCAATGCTCGCTGAAGATCTGGCCCATCGCTACAGCCGAAACCGGATCCGGGCGTTTCGCCGGGCGATTGTCCTAGCGGCCGAGCTTCCCGACAGAATTTCTGCGATTTACGCTCATTTCCTCAATTCAGCGACCAACTTGGCGCGATACGCTTCCGCAATGCTTGAGATACCATTGGCCGGAAGCGCTCATGCGCAAGACATTTGGACCGCACCTGAATGGGACAAACGCGCCAAGCTTGCGCAAATGCGCTGGTGCACCACCTGCACTTCCGATGGCGCAGAGCATCTCCAGCAGTTGGCTGACAAACCTGGCAAGGTCCACCTCATCCATCACGGATTGATGCTCGCCCGCTTTCCGACCGACCTTCCTTCGCGAGAGGCTCGGGACGGAGGCGATTCTAGCGATCCTGTTCGCATTCTCTCGGTCGGTCGCGCGGTGGAGAAGAAAGGGTTCGACCTGCTGCTGGAAGCGTTCAGCCGCCTTCCGGACGAGTTACACTGGCGCTGGGATCATATCGGCGAAGGGAAAGTGCTCGGCTCTCTCAAAGAGCAGGCACGGACGCTCGGCGTTGACGAACGCATCCAGTGGCACGGTTCACAAGAGCAGCAGCGTGTCATCGCCGCCTACCGCGAATGCGACATTTTCGTGCTTCCTTCGCTCGAGGCTGGTGACGGCGATCGCGATGGCCTGCCAAATGTTCTGATGGAAGCTCAAACTCAAGGCCTGCCCTGTCTTTCGACAAGCTTCTCGGCGATCCCAGAACTGATTGTGGACGGTGAAACCGGCGTGCTGGTGCCTCCCGGGGATGTCACTGCGCTGACATCCGCACTGACCGAGCTAATTCGGTGCCCGGGAAGGCGGAATCGGCTCGGGGCCGCCGGCTACGAGAGGGTTCGCGCAAGTTTCCAGGCGGAAACCGGGATTCGGCGGATTGCCAAGTTGCTAGAAGATCTCGCTCGCGATCCAATCGCGTCGACCAGTAGCGCAACTCCGCAGCAGGACGCCGCGCGAGAATTGATAGGCGATTGAACGGGGAGTGCAGAGGCGAGTGCGGCTCCTGGGCCTCCATTCCAGCACATCTTAACGGCTTGTTTGCCATCCCGAACCTACAGCACGCCGAGGGGCCGCGGCCTTGAAGCGAAGCGGAACAGGTTCGGATGAACATTTCAGTCAAGCACAGCGAGTTCAATTCAGCAGCCTTGTCCGCGCCCGCGGCAGTCTCGATCATCATCCCCGCGTTCAATGAGCGGCAAAACATAGAGACATTGACGGATAGGATCGCCGCCGTCCTCACGGACATCAGTTGGGAAGTGATCATCGTCGATGATGATTCCCCCGACGGAACGGCGGAGGAGGCCCGCCGCCTCTACCGCCGTGACCCGCGAGTGCGGGTGATCCAGCGGATGGGTCGGCGCGGCCTGTCCTCAGCCTGCATTGAGGGGATGCTCGCGTCGAGCGCTCCCATTCTGGCGGTGATGGATGCCGATCTGCAGCATGATCCGGCACTTCTTCCAAAGATGATCGCTGCGATCGAAAGCGGAACGGCGGACCTCGTCATCGGGAGCCGCTATGTGGACGGCGGCGGTGTGGGCGACTGGGAGCAAGGCCGCGCCAGGGCGAGCCGCCTGGCGACGAAGCTTGCCCAATCGTTCACCCGTGTCGCCGTTGAAGACCCGATGAGCGGCTACTTCATGGTTCGCCGGGACATCATCGACCGGCACGCCCGCGATCTGTCCGGAATTGGATTCAAGATCCTGCTCGACATCATCCTGACGTGCGGATCCGATCTCAAGGTGCAGGAAATTCCCCTCCAGTTCGGACGGCGCGAGCATGGGGAGAGCAAGCTGTCCGCCGGAGTCGCCTGGGAGTATCTCCTGCTACTGGCCGATAAAATCTCCGGAGGCCGGATCCCGGTTCGGTTCCTCGCCTTCTCCGCAATTGGTGGGCTAGGGGTCGGCATTCACTTCTCAATCCTCGCCGCCTGCCTTTACGGATTGTCGCTTGGCTTTGGCGCTGCGCAGGCCATCGCAACAGCACTGACGATCGTAGCCAACTTCGCGATCAACAATGTCCTGACCTATTCGGATCGCCGCCTGAGAGGGTGGCGCTGGTTCAGCGGCCTTGCGTCGTTCGCGTTGATTTGCGGCTTCGGCGCGCTGTCCAATGTCGGCATCGCCGCCTATTTGTTTGGACTGCACACCAGTTGGGCAGTGGCGGCGTTCGCCGGGATCGCGGTCAGTGCCGTGTGGAACTATGGTGTTTCGGCGCGCTACACGTGGGGCAGCCGCTAGGGCGCTGATTGCGATCCGACTTCCATGATCAGGTCAGCATAAGCGTTCAGCGTCGCATAGCGGCTGAATGCCTCAGCACGGTTCCCCGGTGTAACGGGATGGTCGCCGCACTGGGCAAGCCTCGGCTACCTGCGACTTGTCGACCGGGTCCACCAGGACACCATATCTGCCGTGGTCGAGAACTTGCCCGGCATTGCCGGCAGTGCGCGAAGCGACCACCGGAACGTCGCAGGCCAATGCCTCAAGGAGGACGTTCGATGCCCCTTCCCACCAGGACGGGATGACGGCGACTGACGATCGCGCGAGATAGGGCATGGGATTGCCAACCTCAGCGATGAAATCGACCGACTGAGCCAATCCAAGCCGATCCGCCTGTCGTCGCAGGACCCCGCTGAGTGGTCCGCTCCCAATCAGGATCAGCCGTAGCGGTTTGGTCTGCCGCGCGAGTGCCAGCGCATCGAGCAAGGTGGAGAAATTCTTCTGGCGAACGAAGCGGCCGATTGCGATCGCAACCGGCTCGCTCCCACTCCCGGTGAGCCATGGGTGCGGGCAATCCTCCGCTGCCCGAAGACGAACGGCCGCCGCATCAACGCCATTCGGGATGACGACCGCCTTCCCGTGCGAGTGACTGAGGATGGCCGGATTGCGAAGCAGGTGCGGTGAGACCAGCACCAGCCGATCGGCAACTGCCGCGATGAGGCGGAACTGCGCCCTCCGGAGGAAGCGTCGAGGTGCACTCTCCGGCTTGCTCCCAATCATATGGTCGATGTCATTGCTGATCCGGAAAATGGTTCGTTGCTCCGGACGAAAACCGGCCACGAGAGCAGTGATCAGATGGCCATGATTGCCCGCGGACAGCAGGACTGCCGGACCGAAGACCGTCAGAGCCTTCCGATAAGCGGCGACGGACCGAAGCAGCCGGAGCGCTCGCGGCCATCGACCTGCGTTGGGCGGCAGCAGTGCGGCGACCGAAATCCCGCGCGGCAACTGATCGCGCATGACTCCATCGGCATGCGCCGCGATCAAATGCACCGCGCAGCCACGCTCGATCAGCCGCTCTGCGATGGCCAGCGCGTTGCGCACAACTCCGGTCGCACTGAGGCTGTCCACAAACAGGGCGACTTTCATTTACGGAGCGCGCGCCTGACACCCGCGATGCGGAGCTTCCCCTTGGTCGCCACCAGTGGATCGAGCCTGCGCCAGAATGCAAGATTAAGCGCGTGAGCGACGACGCGGAACAGAATCGCAGCGAAGGCAATCCCCGCCAAGTGGAGGAAACCGAACCGGTCGGCAATGAGCACCAATCCCGCTACTAGAAAGATTGCCGCGATGGCCCCGAGCAGGAGCTTCCAGGTCGCGATCTTCTGCTTGCGGTGCTTATAAGCTGGCGGCTTCTTATAAGTGAACAGCAGCCTCGTCCCGACATTGCCGAATGGTCCCATCAACCCGCTCGCCACCGCGCGGGTGGCGAACTGGACGATGCGCCAGCGCGACCAAACCACATTGTCGGCGATCAAGATCCGCCAGGCCGAGCGAACGGGGCGATTGCCTGGCCCCTTGATGTTCGCCGGCTTATCCCCTTCATCCTCGTCGAAGTCGTCCTGCTTCGCCCGGAAGCCAAGTCTTCCGGCAAGTGCGCCGAGTCCGAACCCGGCGAAGATCAGCGCTTCCCGGATGACCAGCGCGCTGATTGCCGACTCCAGGGCACTCCTGTTGTTCTCAGCGAAATAGAG
>CBFGZJ010000043.1:0-9898 GCA_965653215.1 uncultured Sphingomonas sp.
TGAAGACCGCATTGAGGTTCTCCATCGGCCGCCAGGCGAGCGTGGTGCGGATGCTCTCCGTCTTGCTCTTCGACCATTCATCGCGGCTGACGTTGTAGACCTGATTGAGGCGGTTGCGATCGACCAGGCCGGCCACGCGCAACGCAAGCTGGTCCGAAATAATTGGCACGGACACCGCACCCTGCAGGTTAAAGGCATGATCTTCGGTGCCGGTGGCCTGGATGTAACCATCAACCTCCTTGAGATCAGGTCGCCGGGTGCGGATGGTGATCGCGCCGGCCGGTGCCGTCCGTCCGCGAAGCGCTCCTTGCGGACCACGAAGGACTTCGATCTGGTCGATATCGTAAATCGCGGTGAACGCATTCTGGGCGTCGACCGGGATTTCGTTGAAATAGAGGTCGACCGACGGGTCGGTGCCCGAATCCGGATCGAACTCAACGCCGCGCAGGGTTGCGGTATTGACCCGGCCATTGTTGTTGGTGAGTTGGAGGCCCGGCGAAAGCTGCTGCACGTCCTTGGCGTCGAAAATGTTCAGGCGCTGGATCGTCTCGCCAGTCGCGACGTCGACGCTCATCGGAACGTCCTGCAGATTCTGCGAACGACGCGTGGCGGTAACGACGATCTCGTTCGACGGCTCGTTCGCCTCATTGCCGAGGTTGGTCGCTTCCGGAACGGGCTGCGTTTCAGGCGCAGGCGGAGCGTCGAGGTCCGGCTGGGCCGCCTGATCGGTGGACTGGGTCGGCTGCGCCGGCTGTGCTGCGGCCGGGCTTGTCAGCGCCAGTGCCGAAATGCCGCTCAGCAGAATCATACCCGAGCGGGTGGAAAGCATTCTTTTCATGGAACTCCCCCTTCAATGACTTTTTTGTAAGGCCGGATAAATCATACGAGACAGGCCAATTAGGCACGCCTAACAGGCCAGCTTGCCCCGGAAAAGAGACGGTTCGACATTTTTGATAAAGTGTGGCGCGATGATCACGGCTCCTCCGCTGGGGAGCAATCGCTCAGGCCGCGACGTGAAGATCCCGCACAGGCTCACCATAAAGCGTCGTGCGTTGCCGCGCCGGGCGACCGACAGATGCGGCGAGGGCAACCATCTGCTCCGGCACGAGGCTCTGGCCATTCAAGCCGCCGGCGGCGCGGGTGATGGATTCATCCATGAGCACTCCGCCAAGATCATTCACGCCCGCGTTGAGCAGCGCGGCAGCGCCTTCGACGCCCATCTTCACCCAGGAGGCCTGGATATTTGGGATCAGCGGGTGGAGCGTCAGCCGCGCGACTGCGTGCATCAATACGCACTCCCGGTGGCTCGGGCCTGAGCGCGCGCGGCCTTTGCGCCAGATCGGCGCTTCCATGTGCACGAAGGGCAGGGGAACGAATTCGGTGAACCCGCCCGTTTCCTCCTGCAGATCACGGATCGCGAGAAGGTGGCGAGCCCAGTGCCGGTACTGATCGACATGGCCGAACATGATCGTGGCGGTGCTGCGGAGCCCGACGTCATGGGCGGTCCGCATCACCCCCAGCCACTCATCCGCCGAGAGCTTGTCCGGGCAGAGGATGGCGCGGACCTCAGGGTCCAGCACTTCTGCAGCCGTACCGGGCAGGGTTGAGAGCCCTGCGGCCTTCAACTCGACCAGATAATCCCGGAGTCCCACCCCGAGCGAACGTGCGCCGTGCAGCACCTCAAGCGGAGAGAAAGCGTGGATGTGGATCGAGGGTGACAGCGCGCGGATGGTGGAGAGAACGTCGAGGTAAAATCTGCCGTCAAAGTGCGGGTGAATTCCTCCCTGAAGGCAGACTTCGGTTGCTTCCCGGCAAGAGGCTTCGAGCGCGCGGTGGCCGATTTCCTCCAGTTCAAGCCGGTAGGCTGCGCCGCGCTCCGACTTGGTCGATCCCTTGGAGAAGGCGCAGAAGCCGCATTTGTAGCTGCAGATGTTGGTATAATTGATGTTGCGATTGACCACATAGGTCACGACTTCGCCAACGGTTGCCTTGCGCAGCCGATCGGCCCGGGTGACCACCGCCGCGAAATCGTCCCCCGCTGCCTCGAACAGGGTGACGATCTGCTCGGGACCAAGACGGTCACCGGCCTCCGCCGCATCCAGAATTCGGGTGATGCGGGGTGATGCGACGTTATCCTTGTGGACGGGAATGGCCGGCGCGGCTGCGCCTGAACCCGGAACCCATTCTTCGATCTTCGGGAGGCCGCGGGCATCAACTGACCGCAGCACTCGCGTTCGCAGCCCTGGATCGAGCCAGATCGCGGGGGACTGGGCGAACTTTGGCCCGATTGCCAGCCGCTCGTGGAGCACCCGTCCGGCACTGCTGGTCGCCTCAGCCAAAGAGTCAAGATGCGGCCAGGGCGCTTCCGGATTCACATGATCGGGGGTGACCGGCGACACGCCGCCCCAGTCATTGACTCCCGCGCGCAGCAGGGCCTCGAGCTCGCCCGGCTGATGGAGATTGGGCGGTGCCTGGATGGTCATCTCAGGTCCAAGGATCAGGCGCGCGGCGGCGATCGTCCACAGATGCTCTTCGAGGCTGGGCTCCGGCGCGGCCGCCATGCGCGTGCCCGGCTTGGCCCGGAAATTCTGGATGATGACTTCCTGGATGTGTCCGTAGCGCGCGTGCAGGTCGCGGATCGCAGTCAGCGCGGCAATCCGCTCTGACCTGCTTTCGCCGATGCCGATCAACAGGCCGGTCGTGAACGGAACACGCGCCTCGCCCGCTAGCTTAATCGATTGCAGCCGTGCAGCGGGGTGCTTGTCGGGAGAGCCGTAATGCGGTCCGCCCCGATCGCAAAGGCGCTCGGCCGTACTTTCGAGCATGATCCCCATCGAGGCCGCGTGGGGGCGCAGCATGGCGTAATCGTCGGCGCCCATCAGGCCGGGGTTGAGGTGGGGGAGCAGGCTTGTCTCGTCGAGCACCATTCGCGCCATGTCGGCGAGATAACTCAGGGTCGTCTGACGCCCCAGAGTCGCGAGAGCGTCGCGCGCAATCGCGTAGCGCGCCTCGGGCCGATCGCCGAGCGTGAACAGCGCTTCCCGGCAACCAGCCCGCTCACCGGCACGCGCCAGCTCCAGCACTTCTTCCCGGTTCATGAACGGATTTCCTGCGTCCCGAGGAGCCTTGGCGAAAGTGCAGTAATGGCAGACGTCGCGGCACAGGCGAGTCAACGGGATGAAGATTTTTCGCGAGTAGGTCACGAGCTGCCCGTGAGCCGATAATGTCGCCTCCTCGGCGGCCGCCATCAGCTCGGAAAGAGAGGCTGTCTCCAGCGCGCGTTCAGCAATCACCGGCAAGCCTTATGGGGCGAACCGCCGCACATCAACCCACCGAGGCAACAGCGACGCGATCGCCCAGCGGAATGCCGTCGGCATAGGCCACAAAATCCGACAGGGCGGACTCCAACGGCCGGAGCAAGGTTCCCCGGTCGCTGGTGAGGCTGGTGTCCGCATAAAGGCCGTTCGTTTCGCGGATCGACCGGGGATCGAAACCACGGCGATCTGCCACTTCACAGGCCAGTTGGTGCCAGCTGACCGACCCTTCGTTGGCGAGGTGCCACACCCCAGCCTCGTCATCGAGCAACAAGTCGAGTGCAGCATGAACCAGGTCAGGCACATAAGTGGCCGACACGACCACCGTCCCGCTTGCCTCAACCTCCTCACCACGCGACAGGCGATCCAGCGTCGTTCGGAGGAAGTTGTACGTGTCCCATGGGCCGAAGAAGGCGCTCGTGCGGATGACGAGGGCGTCTGGGCAACTCGCGAGCACAAGCCGTTCCGCCGCCGCCTTGCTGTGACCGTAAACGCAAGCGGGATTGGTGGGGTCGATCTCCCGGTAAGAACGACCGAGCTGGCCATCGAACACCAGGTCGGAGGAGAAAGTGACAAGCGGCAGCCCCTGCTTGGCGCAGGCAATGGCCAATCGTTCAGCTCCATGTGCGTTTGCGCGAAAGCAGGCACCGCGTTCTCGCTCTGCATCGGGCACGCGGACATAGCCCGCGGCATTGATAACGGCCCAAGGCTTGTGCCGTTCGATCGCGGCAGCGACGGATCGATCGTCGGAGATATCGAGCTCGGGACGTCCAGTTAGAACATGGGCTAGTCCGCGATGATCGCACAGGCGGGAAAAGGCCTGGCCGAGAGTGCCGGTAGCCCCGGTGATCAGAACTGGACGAGCGTTCGTGTTTGCTGCGGCCGGGGTTCTCGCGCAGTAGAACCTGCCTGGCCGCTGCCACCAGCCGGGAGTGTCCAACACTGGGTGCGAAAAGCTGCCTGATTGGCCAATCGCATGCGCGGCCTTCGCCAGCAGGGTCGGACGCGGAGCAGGTGAGCGGATGTCGAACGGCCCGCAGTCGTAGTGGCCGTCGGGCAGGGTCAGCAATGAACGCCAGTCGAACGCTCCGAACATTGACCAAAGCGTCACCGCACGGACGTCGACTCCGGCTTGGCGGGCCTGCTCGGCGCCGCTCCACACGTCGCACAGCCACCGGACCTGCTCGTCGCGGGTGCAGCCATGATGAACCTCGGTGATGGCCAGGGGAATGCCATAGCGCTCCCAGGCTTCCTTGAGGCGAAGCGCGGTGCCCACGTCGGCTTTAAGCTCGGGAATGCGGACAGCTTCCGCATCGACATAGATGTCACGGCCGTTCGAGCCGGCGCTCAGGTCCGGGTAGAGTTCGGTTCGCTCGTCAAGGTAGCGCTCGCTGGTCAGATAATGGTTGATGCCGATCACGTCCGGCCTGGCCTCGCCAGACTCCAGATTGCTGAGGGTGTGTTCCGGAACGCCGCTCTCGAGCATCCAGCCGTGGAAAGGATGTCCGGAGTCTACCCGGCCGCAAAGCAAATCGAGGCTGAGCCAACGGCGCTCGTTTTCATGCTCCGCCTGATAGGTCAGGGCGGGAGTGGAGAAAGTCTTGCCGAGATCCTCAGTAACAACCAGCCGGGCATTGGAGACATGCTTCCTGATCTCGCGCATCGCCAGGAGCGTCCCCGCGCATTCGTTGGCAAGCGCTCTGAACATCGCTTCCATGCTGCGCTGGTGCGGGTACCAGTGGCCGTAGAGGCAGGAAAAGCGCGCCGTGGTCAGCGGTTCGTTAACGGGCGTCCAGTCCTCGATCCACGGAAAGTGCTTGGCGACGCGGCTTGCATAGTCTCCCAGCAGGCGCGGGAAATCCGGGTCAAGCAAATCGGTATACCGTGGTCCGGAGCCATGGTGCACCAGGCCGCCAATGACCCGGATGCCAAGCTCGCGCAGCCTTTCGAGCCTTTGCTCGTGCCATTCGATGGCGAATTGGTCCGGCCGGTCGGTCGCGACGCTCTCCCACAGGATGGGATAGCGCACTGCCCGGATCCCGAGCTCGACCAGCAGGTCGAGGTCGCTCAGGCGATCGCGGTGGCCGGTCTCCGCGATCTGATCTCGATACTCATTGCCGATGCGAACGATGGTGCATTCCAGTCCGCCCCAAAGCTCCAGCGGTTGCATTGGTATTACTCGGCGGCGACCAGCGGCTCGTCGAAACTTACCCGCGCTGGGCGCGAGGCGTCGATGCGCCTGAACGTCGCCAGTGCCTGTGCGACGATCTGGTCCATGTTGTAATAGCGATAAGTCGCCAGCCGGCCGACGAACGTCACATCGGGCGTTGCGTCGGCGAGCGCTTCGTACTGCTTGAACAATGTCTGGTTCTCGGGCCGGGGGACCGGATAATAGGGATCGCCTTCGGCCGCGGGATATTCGACCGTAATGCTGGTCTTGGCGTGATCCTGGCCGGTCAGATGTTTATATTCCGTGATCCGCGTAAATTCGACGTCGGGCGACGGGTAATTGACAACTGCCACCGGCTGATAGTCGCGCTGGTCGAGCGTTCGATGCTCGAAGCGGAGACTTCGGTACGGCAGCTTCCCGAAGCGAAAATCGAAATACTCGTCGATCGGCCCGGTGTAGATGATGTGGTCTGCCCTGACCTCGTCTCGAACGTCCAGAAAGTTGGTCCCAAGTGCCTTTTCGATCAACGGATGGTCCAGCATCCGCTCGAACATCCGCGTGTACCCCTCAAGCGGCATCGCCTGGAAAGAGTCGCCGAAGTAGCGATCGTCGTCGTTCGTGCGGGTGGGGATGCGTGCCGTCACCGATCGGTCCAGCTCGCTCGGGTCCAGTCCCCACTGTTTGCGGGTATAGCCGCGAAAGAACAGCTCATAGAGCTCGCGGCCAACCGCGCTGACCACCACATCCTCGGACGTGCGGATTGTTTCGACTGGCTCGGCACGTGACGCTAGGAAAGCGGCGGTATCCTCGTCTGACCTGAGGTCGAGGCCAAACAAGCGGTTGAGTGTAGTGCGATTGATCGGGATCGGCACCTGCATACCGCGGACCATCGCCAGCACCCGATGTTCGTACGGTCGCCAGCGCGTGAACTGGGAGAGGTAGTCGACGACGGCCTGGCTGTTGGTGTGGAAGATGTGCGGACCGTAGCGGTGGATGAGGATCCCGGCCGAATCCAGCTCATCGAACGCGTTGCCGCCGATATGATCGCGTTTGTCGATCATCAGGACTCGGGCGGAGTGTTGGCTGGCGAGACGCTCAGCGATCACTGCTCCGGCGAAACCGCAACCAACGATCAGGTAATCGTAGTGTCGCCCAGAATTGCGCCGGCCCCTCATTCTGCGGCGACCATGGCCGGAGCCGCCTGCATTACTGCCTCACCAATGAGCTGGTCCATCTGCGATCGGGTAATGTCCCAACTCATTGCGGAGAGCTTGCGATCGACCTCGCCAAGCCAGCTGCCATCGCTGTAGGCAAGCTCGAGGGCAGCTTCGCAAGCGGCGACGAACTCGTCGGCGGTGCCGGCGATCCGAACCCCAGCGAGGCGGCCATATTCGCGTTCAACGTCGCGGATCGGAGTGGATACGACCGGTTTCCCGGCAGCCAGATATTCCGGAGTCTTGGTCGGGGAGATGAACCGGGTGGCGGCGTTGATGGCAAAGGGCATCAGCGCCACGTCCCAATCGGACAGCAGGTCGGGGAGCTCTTGATAGGTCTTGCTCCCGAGATATTCGATGTTCGGCCGGCGGGGCAGGTCCTCCGGCGAAATCTTCACCACCGGACCAACGATCTTGAATTCCCAATTAGGCCGCTGCTCCGCGACCGCCGCCAGCAGGGCGGAGTCGAACCGCTCATCGAGGACTCCGTAGAAGCCGAGCCTGGGCGCCGGCTGTGTGCGGTCTCGACGTGGGGTGGCGGCTAGGCGCTTGCGCGCCTGCGCAAAATGCTGGCGGTCGACGGATGAAGGGAAGGGATGGACGTTCGGGTGGGCAGCGCGCTTGGCTTCGAACAGGCTATAACCGCCGGTGAACACCACATCCGCTACGGACAGCAATTCTTGCTCCAGCCCGAGCAGCTCGGCAGGCGCGAAGCGGAAGTTCGCCAGCTCGTCCATGCAATCATAGACGGTGCAGTCGGAAGCGAGATGCCGCGAGAAGGGCAACATCATCGGCGTATAATACCAGCGCACCCGCGGCCCTCCGGTTTCTGCGACATGCTGGTCCAGGAGGGTTTGGAGGGCTGACATCTGCTCGGCCGGAGCGAATGAGGCGGGCAGGTGCGGGGTGAGGATGGTCAGCCCAGGCTGCACTTCCCGCCGCTCAAGGCGCGGGTCAAGCTCGCCTTCCACTATCGCCTCTTCCCAGAAGTAGATCTGATAGTCGAATGCAAATCGCGACATCAAATGTTGGGGTCGTTGGAAGACAAAATTCCAGCGCAAGTGAGAAAAACACATGATAGTCGGTTTATGATTTGGAGTAGAACAAGAGGAATTATTGTAGATGTAATCTATGTAAGATCGTTTAATCATTTGCGCTAGGCTTCCTGTGGAACAGTAGGAGAACCGAAATTTTCGTTGTCAGTTCCGGGTCTTACGGTATGTTAAGAAGATTCCGTGCTGACGCGATGAAGTCGCATGTCTCTCGGCTGGCTGCTCGACGGCTGCTGGCGACCCGGCTAACGCTTGCGCATGATTCACCAGCCGCTCCGTCTTACGATTGATCGCAATGCGCTCGCTTCAAACTGGCGCTGGCTCGCGAACCAGGCGGGGGTACGAACGGGCGCTGCGGTCAAGGCGGATGGTTATGGCACCGGCGGCGAGGCTGCGGTGGAGACGCTGGCAGCGGCGGGATGCCGCGATTTCTTCGTTTCGACCTGGTGGGAAGCCGAGCAGCTTGGACCGCTGCCGGACTCGCTGTCGCTCGCAGTGCTTCACGGCTTGGGCCCTGACGATCCGGTCGGTTCAGCGCGGCCGGTCCTCAACTCCGTCGAGCAGGTAGCACGCTGGAAAGAGCGCGGGGCTGGCCGCACGTGCGATGTGATGATCGACACGGGCATGAACCGCCTGGGGTTGAGGCCGGACGACGTCGACTGCCTTGCCGGGATGGAAATCGACACGCTGCACAGCCACTTGGCGTGCGCGGACGCAGATCATAACCTCAATGGCCGCCAGTTGCAGCGGTTTCGAGAAGTTCGGGAGACGGTGCCGGCTCGACATTACAGCCTAGCGAACAGCGCGGGCATCTGCCTGGGGCGGGACTATAGCTTCGATCTCGTCCGACCTGGGCTCGCGCTCTACGGCGGCATTCCCCGGGCTGAGGCGCGCGACCATATCCGCCAGGTCGCCCATCTCGAGGCGCAAGTGGTCCAGCGCCGGACGATCCGGGCGGGAGAAAGCTGCGGCTATGGCGCGAGCTTCGTCGCCGATCAGGACGTCGAAGCTGCGATCATCAATATCGGCTACGCGGACGGCTATTGGGTCGGCTTCTCGCGCAAGGGCGGCGGTTCCAAGGGAGAAGCGCGCCTCCCCCTGCTCGGGCGGGTATCGATGGACCTGATTGCCCTGGACTGCACTGGAACTGGCGTGAAGGAAGGCGACTGGATCGCGATCGACTTCGCGCTCGAAGAGGCGTCGCAACTCTCCGGCATGTCGCAGTATGAATTGCTTACAGGGCTGGGATCGCGGTTTGAGCGGCGCTGGATTTAGGCGCAGGCGTTTTCGGCTTGTAGGCGCACAGGTCAATGACCGGGCAGCGCCAGCACTCCGGCTTGCGTGCCTTGCAGATGTAGCGGCCGTGCAGGATCAGCCAGTGATGGGCGCCGCGCCGGAAAGGCTGCGGCGTCACCCGATCCAGCCTTTGCTCCACCACTAGCGGAGTCTTGCCCGGCGCTAGCCCGGTTCGGTTGCACACCCGAAAAATGTGCGTGTCGACGGCGAACGTCTCCTCATCGAATGCCGTGTTCAGGACGACGTTGGCAGTCTTTCTCCCTACGCCTGGAAGCTGCTCGAGCGCCTCGCGAGTGCGCGGGACTTCGCCTCCATGTTCCGCCAGCAGCCGCTCGGACAGGGCGATGACATTCTTCGCCTTGGTGTTGAACAGGCCGATCGTCTTGATCGCATCCTTCACGCCCGCTTCGCCGAGTTCAACCATCTGCACGGGCGACTGAACTTTGGCGAACAGCGGCCTGGTTGCCTTGTTGACGCCAGCATCGGTAGCCTGAGCCGACAGCACGACTGCCACCAGCAAGGTGTAGGGGTTCACATACTCGAGTTCCGTCTGCGGATCCGGATTGGCCTCCGCGAGCCGACGGTAGAATTCGAAAACCTTGGCTTTGTTCACGCAGCGGCGATCACGTCGCGCATGCTGTAGAGCCCAGGCGGCTTGCCGCGGAGAAAACGCGCTGCGGCCAACGCCCCGCGGGCAAAGATCAGTCGGTTCTCGGCCCGGTGGGACAAGATCAGTCGCTCTTCGGGCCCGGCGAATACGACATCATGGTCGCCAGCAACCGTCCCCCCGCGCAGTGACGCGAAGCCGATCGCGCCAGATGACCGGTTGAGGCCGGTGCCGTCTCGGCCACG
>CBFGZJ010000044.1:0-9868 GCA_965653215.1 uncultured Sphingomonas sp.
TCGGAGCCGATGCCGATGATCATTTCACCGCGCTTCGTTCATGGCCGCGAGCATCCGACGGATGCTTTCCTCCAGCCCGATGAAGATGGCTTCGCCGATCAGGAAATGCCCGATGTTCAGCTCGCGCAGCTGAGGAATGGCCGCAATCGGCGCGACATTCTCGAAGGTGAGCCCATGGCCGGCATGCGGCTCGATCCCGTTTTTCGAAGCGAGGGCGGCGGCATCGGCGATCCGCGCCAGCTCGGCCGAGCGATCGTCCGCGTCCAGATGCGCGTAGCGCCCGGTGTGAAACTCGACCACTGGAGCTCCGAGACGGATCGCCGCCTCGATTTGCCGGTGATCGGGTTCGATGAACAAGCTCACTCGGACTCCGGCCTCGCCAAGGCGGTCGACGAAGGGCCGGAGATGGTCGAACTGCGTGGCAGCGTCGAGACCGCCTTCGGTGGTACGCTCCTCCCGGCGCTCAGGAACGATGCAGGCGGCATTGGGCCGATGCGCGAGCGCGATCCCCAGCATCTCCTCGGTCGCGGCCATCTCCAGGTTCAACGGGAGACCAATCTCCGCCATCAGCCGGTCGATGTCGCGATCGGTGATGTGGCGCCGGTCTTCGCGGAGATGCGCGGTGATCCCGTGCGCTCCGGCCTCAGCCGCCGCATGCGCTGCGCGAACCGGGTCCGGGTAGGATCCGCCGCGCGCATTCCGCACGGTCGCGACATGGTCGATGTTGACCCCGAGGCGCAGCGGCGGCGTCAAGCGGCCGCCCGGCTCCCAGGCTTGACCGCGGGAATCCGCGCGAGCTCGGCCGGTACCGCCTCAGGCGTGTAGGTTGGCACGTGAATGCGGATGAGGGCGGTGAACGGCACTCCGAGTGCAACCGCGCCATCCGAGCGATCGACCAGCGCGCAAGCTCCGATCACCTTGCCACCTGCCGCCCCAATCGCGGCGATCGCTTCCCCGGAAGACAGACCGGTGGTGACCACATCCTCGACCAGAAGGACCTTTTCCCCGTGGCCGACGGAAAATCCGCGCCGAAATTCGAATTGTCCGCGCGGACGTTCGACAAACATCGCACGCCGGCCGAGTGCCCGCCCCATCTCGTGGCCGATAATGACTCCGCCCATCGCTGGCGACACCACCGCGTCGACCTGTTCGCGCAGTTCCTTCGGAAGCTTCGCGGCAAGCGCCTTGGCCAGCCGCTCGGCGCGCGCCGTGTCCATCAGCACTCGGGCGCATTGCAGGTAGCGGGAGCTGTGAAGTCCGGAAGAAAGAATGAAATGGCCGTCCAGTAATGCTTCGGCGGCACGGAATTCGTCCAGAATTTGCTCGTCGGTCATATCATCCTGCTTGCGTGTGGCGCTCTTGCTGATAGGGCGGCGCCGAGGCCTCTTCAACTGCTTCACCAAGCGCTTGAGGGTCTGCAAACCCGCGCCTATAAGGCCGCCCGTTCCGGGCTGCGCCTTATTGGGTGCGGTCTTTCCTGTCGCGCTTTTGCAACCGGGGTACGAATGAGATTGATTGGATGGGCACTCGCCCTTGCGGCGGCCGGAATGACCCCCGCGATGGCGCAGGTCGAGACTGCCGCTGCTCCCGCGACGAACTCCGCGGCTGCCACCGCGCCGGATGCGGCAGCGCCGGCTTCCGCCGCGCTTCAGCCGCTAGCTCCGACACCGGGCATTGGACAGCCGGTCAAGGGCGGCAAGGGCATTCAGGAGCAGGTCACCGAAATCGGTCGCGAGGCGGCGGGGTTCCACAACAATTGGCTGCTGCTGCTGTGCGCCGTGATCAGCCTGTTCGTTCTCGGACTGCTGATCTACACCGTCGTCCGGTATCGCCGCGGCGCCCATCCGGTTCCGTCGAAGACCAGCCACAACACCGCGATTGAAGTGATCTGGACGCTCGTTCCAGTCCTCATCCTGGTCGCGATCGCGATCCCCTCGATGCGGCTGCTGGTTCATCAATATTCCCCGCCCAAGGCCGATGTTACGGTCAAGGTGATCGGTAACCAGTGGTACTGGACCTACCAGTATCCGGACCATGGCGGGTTCGAGATCGTCTCGAACATGCTGAAGGAAAAGGATGAGGTCGCTGCCGGTCAGCGGTTCCGCACGGATGCCGATGGTCCCCGCCTGCTCGCGGTCGACGAGCGCCTCGTGATCCCGGCCGGCAAGACGGTGAAATTCATCGTCACCTCGAACGATGTGATCCACGCCTTCGCTGTCCCGGCCTTCTGGGCGAAGATCGACGCCAACCCGGGTAAGCTCAACGAGACCTGGGCCAAGGTCGATCGCCCGGGCGTCTATTTCGGGCAGTGCTCGGAACTGTGCGGCGCTCGTCACGGCTATATGCCGATCGCGGTTGAAGTTGTGCCGGAAGCGCGCTTCGCCGCATGGATTGCCTCCAAGGGCGGCACGATGCCTGGGGCGAAGCCCGCTCCAGCGCCGGACAGCACCGGCAGTTCGCCGGCGACTGAGCCTGCGATCCCCGCCGCTGCGCAGCCCCAGCCCGCAGCAACACCGGCGGCAGCCGAGCCGGCAACTCCGGCGCCGACTACGAACCAGGCCGCGACGGCCCAGAACTAAGTCCAGCGGAAGAGAAGAACATGTCCACGACCGCCAACGCCCTTCCGCTCCAGGCCCATGAGGGTCATGACGCGCATCACGATGCCGATCACAAGCCCGGCTTTTTCGCCCGCTGGTTCATGTCCACCAATCACAAGGACATCGGCACCCTTTATCTGATCTTCGCGATCATCGCCGGGATCATCGGCGGAGCAATCTCGGGCATCATGCGCGCGGAGCTGATGGAGCCTGGAATCCAGGTGCTGACCCAGGGTTGGCCGATTGGCGCCGGTAGCGACAGTTTCGACGAAGCGCTCCATCACTGGAATGTTCTGATCACCGCCCACGGCCTGATCATGGTCTTCTTCATGGTCATGCCGGCAATGATCGGTGGATTCGGCAACTGGTTCGTGCCGCTGATGATCGGCGCTCCGGACATGGCGTTCCCGCGCATGAACAACATCAGCTTCTGGCTGCTTGTGCCGGCCTTCCTGCTGCTGCTCGGCTCGGCATTCGTGTCCGGAGGCACGGGCCTCGGGGCGGGAACCGGCTGGACCGTCTACGCGCCCCTGTCGACTTCCGGCTCTTCGGGCCCAGCGGTCGACATGGCGATCTTCTCGCTTCACCTAGCGGGCGCCAGCTCGATTCTCGGCGCGATCAACTTCATCACGACCATTCTCAACATGCGTGCGCCGGGCATGACGCTGCACAAGATGCCGCTGTTCGTTTGGTCGGTGCTGATTACCGCCTTCCTGCTGCTGCTGGCGTTGCCGGTGCTCGCCGGTGCGATCACCATGCTGCTGACCGATCGCAACTTCGGCACCACTTTCTTCGATGCCAGCGGCGGCGGCGATCCGGTGTTGTACCAGCATCTGTTCTGGTTCTTCGGTCACCCGGAAGTCTACATCATGATCCTTCCCGGGTTCGGCATCGTCAGCCAGGTGATCGCGACGTTCAGCCGTAAGCCGGTGTTCGGCTACCTCGGCATGGCGTATGCGATGGTCGCGATCGGCGTGGTCGGGTTCGTCGTGTGGGCCCACCACATGTTCACCGTCGGCATGGACGTGAACACGAAGATGTACTTCACCGCGGCGACGATGATCATCGCGGTCCCGACCGGTGTGAAGATCTTCAGCTGGATTGCGACGATGTGGGGCGGCTCGATCAGCTTCGAGACGCCGATGCTGTGGGCGATCGGCTTTATCTTCCTGTTCACCGTGGGCGGAGTCACCGGCGTCGTGCTCGCGAATGGCGGCGTCGATAACTACATGCACGACACCTATTACGTGGTCGCGCACTTCCACTATGTGCTCAGCCTCGGCGCAGTGTTCGCGCTGTTCGCCGGCTTCTACTACTGGTTCGGCAAGATGAGCGGCCGGATGTACAACGAGTTCCTGGGCAAGCTGCACTTCCTGGTGATGTTCGTCGGCGTGAACCTGGTGTTCTTCCCGCAGCACTTCCTTGGCCTCGACGGGATGCCGCGCCGCATTCCGGATTACTCCGAGGCGTTCACCGACTGGAACCGGATTTCGACGATCGGCTACATGATCACCATCGCGGGCATGGGCATCTTCTTCATCAATCTGATCTGGTCGCTGCTGGCCGGAAAGAAGGCCCCCGCTAATCCGTGGGGCGAAGGTGCGACGACGCTCGAGTGGACGCTGTCCAGCCCGCCGCCGTTTCACCAGTTCGAGACCCTGCCGAAGGTGGATTGAGCCGCCGGCTCAATCCACCCCGGACTTGATCCGGGGTCCAGATCAAGAAGCGCCCCGGCCTCATCACCGGGGCGTTTTTCATCGTGGTCGTGGTCGTGGTCATGATATGGCGAGGTCGCATCGGGAGACTCTCGCCATGCTGACTATCCTGCTGACCGCCATTCTGATCGCGGCCGCGCCCGCGGCGATCGACGACAGCAAGCTCGTCGACCTGACCCACGCGTTCGACGAGAAGTCGATCTACTGGCCGACCGCCAAGCCGTTCGTGTGGGAAAAGGAAAGCTGGGGCCGCAATGCGGAGGGCGAGTGGTACACCGCCGGTCGCTACTCGGCGAGCGAGCATGGCGGCACTCACCTCGATGCTCCAATCCACTTCGCGGAGGGTCGTCGGACAGTCGACCAGATTCCTGTGGCGAAGTTGGTCGGCCCCGCCATGGTCATCGACGTCAGTCAAAATGCCGCAAGGAATCGGGACTATCTCGTCAGCCCCGCTGACATAATGGCGTGGGAGGCCCGGAACGGGCGGGTTCAGCCCAACGCCATCGTCCTCGTTCACACTGACTGGCAACGCTTCTGGGGCGACCGCAAAGCCTATCTCGGCACGGACAAAGCGGGTGACACCGCCAACCTCCACTTCCCGGGCATCTCCAAAGAGGCCGCCGAATTGCTCACCCAGCGCGGGATCGACGCGGTTGGCGTCGACACGCCGAGCCTCGACCACGGGCCGTCTAAGAATTTCGCGGCGCACCGGGTTCTAAACGGCGCGAACATCTACGGGCTCGAGAATGTCGCCAACCTCGACCGCTTGCCGGCCACCGGCGCGACCGTCATTGCGCTGCCAATGAAGATCGCGGGCGGTACCGGCGGGCCGACGCGGATCATTGCGGTCCTGCCGTAAGGCAGGAGCGCCTCTGCTTCTGATTCATTGCGGACATGATCTCTCGGCTGGTCTCCTTGAACCCGCCTCGGTGGAAATCCGGACTGACGCCGTGTGCTCCCTCTCCGATGGTCCGGCGCATGAAGCTCTTGCTGTCCCCTCGCGGGGTTGTGGCGCTTGCCGCAGCCGCCTCGCTCCACACCGCCGCCGTCGCCCAGCAGGTCGCTCGCGGCGACCGCCCGCTGCTCGACGTCGCCCTTCAGCTCAAAAATGGCGAGTTCGTTTGGGCGCCGGAACTCAGCCCCGCGGGCCCGGTGCTGCTGATCGTGAACCTGCAAACCCAGCGCGCGGTCCTGTTTCGCAATGGCGTTCCAATCGGAGCGTCGACCGTCTCATCGGGCAAGCCGGGCTACGACACTCCGACCGGCGTCTTCACCATTCTGCAGAAGCGCAAGGAGCATTACTCCAGCACTTACAGCAATGCGCCGATGCCGAATATGCAGCGCCTGACCTGGAAGGGCGTGGCGCTCCACGCCGGCAATCTTCCCGGCTACCCAGCCTCGCATGGTTGCATCCGCCTGCCGGCGAAATTCTCGAGCCTGCTGTTCGGAGCGACGGAACTGGGAATGACCGTGGTCATCACCAGCATTCCCGCAGTGCCGAGCGGGTCCGCGGCGCCCGTTCTAACCGCGGCAAGGGCTCCGGTGGACGATGATCCGCTGACGGGGGCCTCCTATGCCTGGCACCCGGAGCGAGCTTCCGCCGACGGGATGGTCTCGGTCGTGGTCAGCCTCGCGGATCAGCGCGCGATCGTTCTGCGCGGTGGGCAGGAGATCGGGTCCGCCCCGATCCGGTTCGCCGGTGACACCGGCGTTACGGCCTATGTGCTGCGCGCGTGGGACACGTCCGGACAGCACTGGCTGAAGCTTCAGCTCTCGGGAGCGGGCCAGGGGATGGAAGTGGATCGCAGCGAAGGGCAGAAGTTCGAAACTCCGGCTGCGTTCCGCGCCGAGGTGCGCAAGATTGTTCGGCCCGGCAGCGTGATCATCGTCACGCCGCAATCCCTGCGCGCGACGAGCACCGGCCGTCCGCAGATGGTCATCGAGGAAGAGCCGGCCGTTCCAGGCGCGGGAACTCAATAGATAAGTTCCGACCCCGCTTACAGATCGGCCTGAACGTACAGCTCGCGATCAGCTTCCAAGCCAAAAAGGCTGGATGCCAGCTCCTGCATCCTTTCGGTGAAGAACAATGCCCGTTCGGGCGCGGGACGGCGGAGCACGACAGGGTTGGCCGCTCCCTGCGACAAAGCCCAAATCAGGCCGTCGAGCTGGTCAACCCGACATCCGCGGTCGCGGAGTTCTATCGTCGAGCCGCGGCCGCGAATATTCCGAACACGCTCTGCAATGGAGATTAATGCATCATCTCGCGCGAGCGCCAGCACCAGCTGTCCAAACAGGAAAAAGGAATGCTTCAACTTCCCCTCGGCATTGAAGGGGCTGGTTACAACCCCTCCGGATTCTTGCTTCGGGTCCACCAGGCTGCGGTAGATCTCGCGGTAAGCGGCTGCCAAAATGTCAGCCTTGCTGGCGAAGAAATAGGTTGTGGAAGCAAGTGGGACACCAGCCTCCGCGGCGATTGCTCGGTGGGACAATGCTGCTCCGCGGGAGAGTAACCGAACCGCTGCATCGACAATCTTTGCTGCCCGCGGGTGTCGAAGGTCCCCGGCATCCGCCGCCGCATCGGAACCAATGTCCTGGTGGTCGATAACGCTTTGATCAGGCTGGTTTAAGTGATTGGATGCGCCGTCCAGCCTCCACGCAAAACGAAACATGACCGGCGCGATCCAGGCAGTAGAAACATAGGCGCTACGATCTAGAACAGCCATCCTCGTGGTGGACTCGACCATCATTCGCCACTTCCAACTTTCTGACGGCTGGAGCTCGAACTGTTCTTCGATCCCTTCCCAAAATTCGTCAGCCAACGCCGTGCTCAGTTTCTCGGCTCCGGAATAAAGATGAAGCTCAAGCTCCATCGAGAGTAATGTTCGCTGGCGTGCACCGTGTGCGGAGGCGCAGGCTACTCCAACCAGGAAGCCCGGGAGTGATCGCATGTGCCGGGGCATCCCGACAATCGCGTCGAGCAATTCGGCGAGGTCACTGAAATGCGCCTCTTGAACGTCCTGGTACAATTTTGTGAGCAGCGTCTCGCGGTCGGGGAAATGATGGCTCACTGCTGACGGGCTGCATCCGATCGCTCGGGCAATCGGCCGCAGACCAATCCCGGCGAGACCGTCGGTGATGCCGATTTCGGCCGCCGCCTTCAGCATCTTTTGTGAGGACGGAGTCTTGGACGCTGGCATATGCGCCCGATGGCGCAAACCAACGTCAATTGCAAACAGTGGTACGATCGTCCATTTAATGGCAAAGAGAAACAGTATGGCGATGTATCACAGCTTGAGATTGACACATTATCGAATGTGGTACAACCGTCCGTTGTAAACAGCCACACACTGCATCGCTGGGATGGGCACAGGCAAGGGTTCGTGCGGAAGCGCGCCTGACCTTTCGTCACGATCCAGTGGTCGACGGGAGTAATAAGTTGCGCAAACACCGCATCGTGACCGCAATTATCGCGCTGGGAGCGCTTGACGCCTGCAAGCCGCCGCAGCAGGCGGCGGTCACGAGAGCTGACGTCCACCGAAATGGATCAGGAGATTTTCTTATCGCCTGGGATCGCTCAGCCGTTCCCGTGGACGTTTATGTCGCGGATCGTCCGGACGCTCCGCGTGGATCCATGCGTCTGCTGGTCGACAATGACGAGGATGGCCGCGCTGCTCTTAGACTGAAGACATCCAAGCGCCCCTACTTTTATGTTGCTGCCGATGGTGGGTCAGGCATCTGGGCCGCCGAGAGAGTCTTGCCCTTGGACGGGGGGCTGAATTTCCGTGATCTCGGCGGCTACGTAACTCGCGACGGGCGGCGAGTTCAATGGGGCAAGCTCTACCGCTCCGGAAGCATGGCAGGCCTGACTTCCACGGATTATCAGTATCTCTCAAATCTAGGTGTAAAGGTGGTTTGCGATTTGCGAACGACCCAGGAGCGGAACGCTGAACCGAACAGGTGGGTCGCCGCTCAGAAGATCCCAATTCTAGCGCGGGATTATGATTTCCGTGATGAGCTTGCGAATTACTCCGGTGGCGAGAAATTCAAACCTGCACAACTGAAAGCGGCGATGACTCAGGCTTATCGCGATCTCCCCTACCAGCTAGCTTCAGATTACCAGGCGATCTTCAAGCGGCTCGCAGCCGGAGAGCTTCCGCTCGCCTTCAACTGCTCAGGTGGCAAGGACCGAACCGGAATCGGCGCCGCGCTGCTCCTTAGCGCGCTAGGCGTGCCGCGCGACACGATTATTGCGGACTATCTGCTAACCAATCAGGCATTGGATCCGCGCGAGGGGTTCCGGAAAACGCCGGTGTCGAAGTCGGCGCTTCAACCCTGGCTGAAGCTCCCGGAGGAGGTTCGCGCCCCGCTTCTCGCTGCCGACGCTGACTACCTCCGCGCCACCTTCGCCTCAATCGAACAGAAGAGTGGGACGTTAGAAAATTACTTCAGACAAACACTGGGGATGACGGAGGACGAGCTCGACAACATGCGTAAGCATCTGCTGCAATAGCCTGATCGAGCAAACGCCATCCGGGCGCTCGGGTTTGCGACTCCATCCATTTCGCGTGCAGGCAGCTCAGTTCCCTTTGATTTAAGAGAGTAAAAAAGCGGCCGGCGCGAACGCCGGCCGCAGGGGAGGAGAGTTATACCGCTCGATCAGCGGTTCTGGCCAAAATTATACTTCAGCTTCAGACCGTAGGTGCGGGGCTCACCATAGAGAGTGGACCAGACCAGCAACTGCCCTTCGCCAAACACGTTCGAATTGCTGACCCGGTACAGCTTGTTGGTGAGGTTGTTGCCGAACAGGCTGAGGTCGAACCCGGTGCGGCCGATGTCCCGCCAGGTGATCGAGCCATTGAGCAGGCCATGCGCCTCGAGCATCGATCCCGGCTCATTGCCGACCGGAGAGGTCTCCTGCTCGCTGACATGGGCGTAGCTGAGGTACAGGGACAGCTCGCCGAGGTTTTCCGGGATCGGGACATCGACCGAGCCATAGATGTTGTAGATCCAATCCGTGGTGAACTGGAATGGATTGCAGGTCAGATCCGCGACACCACCCGCGGGAATGAGTCCATTGCAGGCCGGAAACGGACTTACCCGGTTTGCCGGGACCGTGAAGTCGAACTTCTTGTAGTCGGCATCGGTGTGACTGACCGTGGCGCCGAGTTCGACGCCGCGTACTGGTCGAATGGAAGTCTCGATCTCGAAGCCCTGAACGTGCGCCTCGGCCCCCAGGATCTGGGCACCTGCGTCGCCGTTATCAGGATTGAAATCACCCGTTGGCCGATGAATGTTCTTGTAATCGGAGAAATAATAGGTCGCATTTAACCGGAACGGCATGTCGCCCAAGCGCCAGTCGGATTTGAAGCCGGTCTCGAAGGTCGTGAGCTCTTCCGGGAGAAAAGTCAGGGTTTCGGGACGAACGGCCACATCGTTGATGCCACCCGCCTTGTACCCGCGGCTCAGCTTGCCATAGACCAGCAGATTATTGATCGGCCGGTAATCCAATCCGATCGTCCAGGTGGGCGCCTTGAACTTCAGCTTGGCCTCGGTCGC
>CBFGZJ010000045.1:0-9744 GCA_965653215.1 uncultured Sphingomonas sp.
GCGGGATCGCCTATGTTCGGCGCGTCCTTGTTGAGCCCCGCGGCGCTCGCTCAACCCGTGCAGGAACGGGTCGAGGTCGACCTCAGACGGGAAATCGGCCCGCTCGACCACATCTGGTCTCGCTGCGCTGGTTCCGACCGGGCGGCGATCACCATGCGCGAGCCGTGGCGCCAGGATCTTGACCGCATGCGCAGGGAGACGGGACTTGAACGAGTCCGGTTCCACGGGATTCTCGACGACGAACTGGGCATTCTGACGATGGGCCGCTCTCCCAATTTCCAGAATGTCGATGCAGTCTATGATGGTCTGCTGGAGCGCGGCGTTCAGCCATTCGTCGAGCTGAGTTTCATGCCTAAGCGGCTGGCGAGCGGCACCAAAACGTTCGGCTTGTACAAAGCCAACGTCACACCGCCCAAGTCGCTCACCGACTGGTCGAACTTCATCCAGGCCTTCGTGCGCCATCTGATCGACCGCTACGGCCGGGCCGAGGTTCGCCAATGGTATTTCGAAGTGTGGAACGAGCCGGACCTGACCGCCTGGTTCTGGGCCGGGACGCAGCAACAATATTTCGAGCTATATAAAGCGACTGCACTCGCTGTTAAGGGAGTCGACCCTGCCCTTCGCGTTGGCGGTCCCTCGACATCAGCAGTCCAATGGTTCGAGCCGTTTCTGGCTTACTGCGCGGCAAATGATGCGCCGGTCGATTTCGTTTCAACCCACATTTATCCCGGCGATGATCAGGCGCGCATCTTTGGTCGGCCCGCTTCCTACACGCAGAACGAGGTGATTCCCGCGGCGATGGCGCATGCGCGAGCGCAAATTGACGCCACCCGCTACAAGGGCGCGGAGCTGTGGCTGTCGGAGTGGTCGTCGGATAGCCCGGCCATGATCGCCCATGTTCTCACCAATTGCCTGCCCTACTGTCACGCGATGGCGCATTGGACGATGAGCAGCATCTATGAAGAGAATTACGCCGCCGATTTCATCATCCAGGAAGGCAATAGCGGCTTCGGCATCCTGGCGCAGCGGAGCATCGCCAAGCCGCAGTTCAACACCTACAAGCTGATGCACCGGCTTGGGCGGCGGCGCCTCCAGGCGTCAGGACCCGCGCTTGCGTCCCGGACAGAGCGGGGAGCATCGATCCTGGTCTGGAACCTGGCCGATGTTAAACAAGCCACCGGCATCCCCGGTCAAATCATCCCGCGGAGCGTCTCAGGAGCTCGAAAACGGCTGGAAGTGGTGCTGCAGGGTGCGAGCGCCGGTCAGCGTGTCCGCATCAGCTATGTCGACATGGAGCGGGGTTCGCCCCTCCCGGCCTGGCGAGCAATGGGTTCGCCCAAATACCCGACACGTCCACAGATTGATCAGATCCGCGCAGCCGCCGAACTCGCGCCGCCGGAGACCCGCCGCCTCGGTGCTGACGGCAGGCTGACGCTCGACTTGCCCGCCGAGGGGGTCGGCCTGATCGAACTTTCGTGAACAAGGGAGCCAAGTGAATGACGCGGCGGCTTTATGCATTGGAACAGCTAAGTGCTCTGGAACTTGATCCCCTCACCTTCATCGATGTGGCGGCAAAGACCGGCTACGATGCGATCGGCCTCCATCTTGAGAGCCTGCCGGTGGCGCACGCCGCCCCTTACAGCCTCATTTCGGATGCGCCGCTGTTCGCCGCCTTTGCTCGCCGCCTGAGCGACAGCGGCCTCAGCATCCACGTGATCGAGCCGTTCCTGGTCACGCCGGACGTGAGCAGGGACGCCCATCGGCGCAATCTCGACCTGGCCGTGCGGCTGGGCGCTTCAGTGTGCGGCACGCTTGCGTTCGATGCGGACGAACAGCGCCGTTTCGACCGTCTGGCTGAGCTCGCGGCCGATGCCGGCGAGCGCGGCCTGGCGCTCACTATCGAGCCATATCTCGAGTCCAGTTGGCCGACCTTTTCCAGCGCGCTTGCCGCCGCCGAGTTCGCGGGAGACCATGCCGGAGTCACGTTGGACGTGCTCCATGTCATCCGTGGAGGTGAACGTTGGGATGCGGTTGCGAAGGCGCCTGCAGTGAAGATCAGGGCCATCCAGCTGAGCGACGGCGCCGTCGAAACGCCCGCAGACTGGCCGCAGGCCGCCGTTACGGACCGCGCTGTGCCTGGCGACGGCGCGTTCGATCTAGCGGCGCTGGTCCCGCTGCTGCCACCCGATGTCCCGATCGGCGTGGAGGTACCCTCGCTCAGCCTGGCGGAGCGCATGGCCGCGCCCCAGCGAGTGGCCTACCTGCTGGAGCGCACACGCAGGCTGATGGGCGAAGGTCATTCGACAAACGTAACGGTGAGTGCGGACGGTTTATCCAAGACTTGATAGGAAAGCTGAACCGTCTCCCCGGCGCGCGGAGGACGCGCGGGCAGGATGGTCCCGATGCTGATCATATCCCCCACCTTGAGCCGCCGCCCCTCCGAATTGAGAGCGTTCTTGGCAAATAGAACCGCCGCCAGAGGATCGCCGAGGGTTTCGATCGCTCGCGCGCTCGACGTCGTTACCCCCTTCCCGTCACTGATCGACATCTTCACCGTCATGTCGCGAAGTGCACGCATTCCCTCAGCAGTTTGCGGCAGGGCAACTTCCGCCCCTACTGTTCCCAGGCGAGCGTTGGCATTCAAGGCAATGAACTGACCGACCTTCATGTTCCTGGCGTACGGAACTTGATTGTCGGGCAACTCCATAAACGGCCGATAGCCACGCAAATGGCGGAAGACCTCTTCCGGCGTCGACGCCGAGTTGATGCCCGCGTCCTTCACTACGAGGATGAAATCCGCTTCCATCAAGGGCGCATAGCCGTAGCGGACAGAAATGGGCTGCTCTGCCGAAACCATCATCCGCTCATGCAGAACGCCGACGTTGGGGCCGGACGCTCCAAACCGCGCCTGTCCGGCCTTTGTGAACAATCCAACCTTATAACCGACGATCTTGCCGAGGTGCGGCTGCAGCACCTCAAGCAGTTCGTTTCTGAAACAGACGGCATCGTCGGGAGCGATTGGCAATTCGCTCTGTGCATGACGGTTCAACCAGGCTTGGGCGACTTGTTGAACCCGCGGATCGGGCCGGCATCGATCGGGGCTTGCGGCACTGCTGGCGGTCGCCGTGGCGACTAACATGAAGCCCAACAGGAACCGTCCTATTGTCATTATATCCTCCTTAGTTGAGCCGCAGCCGTAGGAATCCCATCGTGCCGAGCGGACGGCGAGAGCCATATTCAGCAACCAGTATCTCCGGCACGAAGTTGAGCGCCACTAGCCCGCCCGCTCCGACTGAAACATGCTCGATAAGCTGGAAATCACGCACAACGCCGATCGAGATCTTGCCCACCTTGAAGCCTTCGCCATGATCGTCGACCTCAAGCAACTCGCGGTTTTCGGTAAGTTCGCCGCGGGCGAACCCGGTCCACCCGCCAGACTTGAGCGAAGCTTCCGCAACATAGGCGTCGTCATGAAGCCGTTCCCCATGGTGAGCGGTCGACTTCCGGCCCCACGCCAGTGTTCCGGCGAGCTTCACCCCATCCGCGATCTCGCGGGCATAAAGCACACTGGCCGACCAGCGTCTTTGGTCGACACCCGGCTCAAGCTGCTCCGGCTCCTCGAAATGTCCCCAGCTGCCCTGCAGTGACAAGGACCGGGTGGGGTTCCACGATACACGCAAGGCGGTTGAATCAAGCGGGCCTGTTTCAATGTTCCACCGGTGCTGATCCGGTTCACGGCCGTTGAACCGGCTGACCTCAACCTTGAACCGGTCGAGCACCACGCCCCCAGTCAGGACCCCGAACACAATGTGCGTCGAGTCGAGCCAATGATGGCTGATTGGAGCTTCAGGCGAGTCCATGATCGCTTCGCGGTGCATGAACGCTGGCGGACCGAACGCCGGTTCGCCCGGTAGACCAGCGTAAAGGAAGACGCTGCTTCTGTCGCCGAGAGGCTGCGACACGGAGGCCGAAAGCTCCATGAAGAAGTCGTGGGGATGCTGCCGGTCGACCAAATGCTCGACCCCATCGGCGGTTTCTCCACTGGCGAGCAGGAGGGGATAGCCGCGCTTGCCCATCAGCGGGTCCGGGCTGAGCATGCCCCTCACTTGCAGGGTGCCGGCGCCGAGCGGCCGGCGAGCCAGACCCATCAGCATCCCGCTGGCGAAAACTTGATCGTCACCGCGCCGACCGCCCTGATGATCATACACGAGATTAAGAACTCCGTGCCCCATCAGCGACCAGTCACCCCTCGCAGTCATCAGTCCGAGGTGCTCCGTCGTATCGGGCTGCCACGACGTCCCGGAAGACTCCCGATCCACAGGGTAGGATCCCAGCGCACCGGTCGCCATCGCGTGGCCCTCGTGCTGGGCTGCTGCTGGCGTGGGTTGATGATCGCCATGCGAGTGGTCGACCCGCTCCGGGGGCTGCCCATTGCTCTGGACTGGCGCGAGAGTGCCAGGATGATCGTGCTCGTGGTGGGGCGTCGGCTGCGTAGCCACCGGGTGGTGATGATCCTGCGCTTGCGCCGCTGAGGCCCCGAAAAGCGCAAGCATACCCACAACCGTGACCGGTAACTTGATCACTCGAAACTCCACACAGGCGGGGCCGCATCCCCGCAGCACCCGCATCGGATGACACTAGCTTCCGGACGACTGCTGGGAAAGGTCATCCCTAGCATCGGCGCCTCAGACGAGGTCGGGGACTAACCGTTGGACCGTGCGTTGAGGCGACCGAGGAGAGTAGAGATGACCGCGGATGTGAAGTCAGGCGATTGCGTAGAATGGAACAGTCACGGCGGCAAAGCACGTGGTCGAGTCGTGAAGAAGCAGACCACCCCCACGCAGATCAAGGGTCACAAGGTCGCCGCAAGCAAAGAGAACCCGCAGTTCATTGTTGAAACGAGGGAAGGCAAACGGGCCGCCCACAAGCCTGGAGCGTTGCGGAAAAAAAGCAACTGAGGGCAACGACACTCGAGGTGACGGCCCGGGCCTTCCGCGTTGAGGAGGAGCAGGGCGATTGGCTGCTCTGCTTCTCCCTCAAGAGGACTCATCTAAGCGATATCGAAATAGCTGTAGGAGGTAGGATTACTGATCCCACCGCCATTGCCATCGATGTCCACAAAGAAGCTGGCGGTATCCGTATCCCCGTCGCCGTCAGCGAGCTGCAGGTTGAAGTTCAACCGAATGTCTGGCGGCGGAACGAAGATTTCCGAATCGCCAACGCCAAGCTTAACCGCGATTCCGTCGATCGACTCGATGACCAGCGTATCGAACAAAATCCCGCCACTGTTGACCTCGATCGATGAGTTCCGAGTCACGGCGACATTGGTTTGGGAATAGACGAGGTTCCCGTCGTTGTAGGCAAAATAATTATAGTGGAAGGTTCCGCCGCCGCTTCCGCTGGTCTTCGTCGGAATCTTGATCCCCGTGATATCGACCTTAACGTCATCCCCAGTCGCAGCAGTGTCCTTCGAGTCCATCAGAGAGATTGAGATCGTCTCGTCTGCATCGAGGTTGCCGTTGGCGATTCCGCCATAGCCATTGCTCGCGTTAAACAGGCCGTTCGAACCGTCAGAGTTCGTCCCGGTAATCCGCATGTAGTCGGTCGAGCTTTCGAGCAGGACGTCATACGGGCTTGCCGGACCTGCAGCGTGAACTTGCGTGCTGCTGACCGGCAGCGACGTGCCAGGCATCGCACTCAACAAGGTGAAATCATAGTTGCCGTCATTATCGACGGTCAGCGTGTAGAAATCGGTGCCGTTGAGCTTGCCCAAGATGCTCTGCTCAGTGGTGTCGCCGTCATAGCTGACGGTGAGTCCGCCGCTACCGCTCGGGGCGCCGATGATGGTCCACGCCCCCACGCCGTCCGCGCCGGCGTCGAACAAATACTCGTCGCCGTCGGTGGCGTTGACAGTGTTGCTGACGAGGAGGTCCTCGCCGGAGCCGACGGTAGTCTCGTCGATGACAGGGCCATCATCCTGAACGATCAGATTGGCGCCGATGCCGAGATATTCATGGGCGGGCACCAGCGTCGGCGTGTCCCTCAGGAAGCCGATGTCGGAAATTTTGATAACATCGCTGTCCTTGGTAGCGCTGCCGAAATTCTGCGTGCCGTTATTCTCACTCCCGCCGTTGTCGCCGACGGTACGGTTGAGATCGATGCCGGAACCGCTCGTTATGCCGTCCGTAGAAGACAGGAGCTGGGCCCCGACAATGACTTTGCCTTCGTTTCCGTCGAACTGATAATCATTGGCTTCGATGAAGACCATTCCGTCATTATTGTCCAACGGATTGGCCGCGAGATAGGACAGTTGCCCCGCGCCCGGAGACGTCGTGACATAATCCGGGAAGCCGCTGCTGCCCTTGCGGAAAATGTCCGCATTATCGATGACCACCGCGACTGTGGTGATTGTTCCAAGTGCATTGGGATCCGCGAGCTTGAGGATGACAACCAGATCTTCCCGGTTCCCGATCCCGTCGAAGCGCAAAAAGATCCCGTCAGCGGATGTCGTTGCTGTCGACACGGGATTAACGGCGCCCGCACCTGTCGGATGATCGCTGAGGAACAGCATATCGAGCACTTCGCCGTTCTGGATCGTGTCGCCCGCGACGCCGTTGGTGCTGTTTGTGACCTGAATGCTGGTCGGGCTAGCGTGGAACACCTCGCCCGGCGTGTAGGTGCTGTCGTTGCCGGCTTTCATCGCCACGCCGCTCTTGCCCCCGGTCACCTGGTCGCCGAGGAACTGCACGAAGAAGTCGTCCGCAAGCTCAGAATGCATGACCTCCTTCGACCCGCCCTCGAAACCGACGAGATCATGGCCTTCAAACGCAACCGTCTGGCTGGTGACGAGAATTCCCTGCCCCTGGTCCAGGTAGGTGGACTGGAGAAAGACCTTGTTGGTCGAGCCGTCCAGCAGGTCGAGGGTGTCCGCAGAGTCGACCAGGTTCGTGCCGGAATGCTGAAGCGGCTGATACTGAATTAGGTACATGTCGGTCGAGTCGAGTGTCGTCCCCGTCCGATGCTCATCGAGCACCAGCGCGAACGCCACGGTCCCCGTCGCGCTGTTACCGATGCGGCCGAGCAAGATGTTGTTGTTATCGGCGCTATAGGCAAACAGGTAGATCGACGTTCCGTCGAGCGTCGTGAGGCCGCTGTCGACCCCTACCGTAGTCGAGAAGGCGGTCCCGCTGTTATCCTGGACGAAACCATAGTCCGTAACCGGATTGGGAGTTCCCGTGCTCGAGATATAGTTGAGCTTGCGGGCATATTGCGGGAAGCCCGTGGCCGCACCCTCCCCCAAATTCCCTACGGTGGTTCCAAACAATGTTTCGAGGCCGTCGCTGTCACCGGTGAAGTTCAAACTGGCGACTTCGTGTTCGTCGGCGGCGCCTGTTGCGGGATTGCGGAATTCCTCATCAAGGATGAGATTGCCATCGACGGAGATCGCCATGATCTTCTCCTTCCCAGTGCGCACCGGCTTGCCGCCCTAAAAGAGCGGCAGGTCAGCAGGTCGCTGAGGCGAAGAATAGGCAGGGGAGAGTGTTTGCCCCAGCTGATAACAAAAGTTTAACAGACTGTGCGGCTGCCACAAATCAATAATCTAGGATATATCCGCATCGGTAAGGTTACTATCCGGATATATATAGCGCGCAGACTGCTGCAGGTCCGCTCGGGATCTGCCCTGCCCGGATTGCTGGAGCGAACCGACAAGATCGATCCGGCTGGTCAGGCGGAGCTTCGCGAGAATATGATGCATATGCATCTTCACCGTGCCGTCAGACACACCGAGTTCTCTGGCGATATATTTATTGCTCAGACCGGCAGCCGCGAGGCGTGCCACTTCAGTCTCTCGGCTGCTGAGATCGTGACCTTCGGTGGCTCGCTGTGGTCCGTGGCTGAGGACCGCCCGGATCCCCGGATCTACCCAGCAGCGCCCCTGGCGCACGCTCGTGATGCAGTCGGTAAGCTCAGCAATCGTCGCCGAACTTAGGATCAATCCCTCCACGTCGAGCCCCGCGAACTCCTTGGAGCGAAATTCATCCTGCGGCTCGAGGATCAGGATCAGACGGCCCCCGAAGCGGTGTTCAAGCGGGCGGGCCAGTATCCGGTTTGTGGCGCTATCCGCGGGTAGTAGTCGCTTGGCGACTATCAATATATGCGCGCGATGCAGTTCGATGCTGCCCACCGCCTGATCGAGGTCGCGCCAGCAGCCAGTCACATTCACTCCCGCACGGGTCAGAATAGTGTCCAACCCCACAGCCCAGATTTCGAGCGGTGTGACTATCGCGATGCTGACCAGCTGTGCCTCCCATTGCGGTACGTGGACATCGAGACTTCAACCTTCACGATCATTGTCCGGGTTAAGTTCACTCCTCGCGGAAGGACCGCCAAAGTGAGTCGGTGAGCGGCTCAACGAAATAGGCTAGAGCCGAACGCTTGCGCAGTGGCACAAGGATCTCGACCGGCATCCCCGGTTTCAGCTCGAACTCTTGGCCAAGCCGCTGCCGGACCAGCGAGACCTGATCCGGCGCGACTGCAACTTCCGCGGTGAAAAATGCCTCTCCGGTTTTTTCGTCCGCCAAACTGTCCGCAGATATCCGCTGCAACGTGCCATGAAGCGCCGGCAGGTTACGCTCGATCAGCCCGCTGAACCGCACCTGGGTCTTCTGGCCGATGTGTAGGTCATCGATGTCCCGTGGCGAAAAACGGGCTTCCACCACCAGCAGGCGGTTATCCGGGACGATATCCATCAATCGCTGTCCGGGTGCGATCACGCCGCCATCCGTGAATACCGACAAGCCGACCACCGTGCCGCTGACCGGCGCCCGAACCTCGGTGCGCTCCAACTGATCCCGGGCAGCGCGCTGCTTTGGCAGCACCTCGCTCAGGCTGAGCTCGACATCTCGCAACTCGGCTGCGATCCTTTCCTGCTGTGCCTGGCTTGTTTCGACAATCTTCAGCCGGCTTTCTCCGACTGACTCTCCGGCCTCCGCGATGCCCGCTTCCAGACGCCCGTGCTCGCCGGCAAGATCCGCCTTGGCCCGTTCGAGAGCGCGGATCCGGGTGGCGCTGACAAAGCCCTTTTCGAACACTGGACGATACGCATTCAGTTCCTCGGTGATGAGCCGCTCCTGCTCCCGCACCGCCGCCAGTTGACGCTGGTAGCCGCCCCGCAGCTCGCGCACTTGCGCGCGTTCCTGACCAAGCACGCCCTGCTGCGTCGACAATAACGAGGATCGCGCACGGAACTGCGCGGTCTGCAGTTGCATCGCTTGTTCCGCCTCCGCCTGGTCGGCAGCACTCAAATTGGCGAATTCCACCGGGCGGGCGATGATCGATCGGCCAAGCTGTTCGGCACGAAGCCGCTCCCGCTGCGCCAGGAGATTGATCGCCTGGGAAGAGAGAGCGCGTTCCTGCGCCTGGACCTCGGCTGCGGCAAGGCGCATCAGCACTTGGCCGCGCTTCACCTTCTGACCTTCCCGCACCAGGATCCTGCCGACCACGCCGCCGTCCCGATGCTGGACTGTTTGGCGCTGGCCCGAGACGGTGACCCGGCCCCCGCCGTAAGCAGCAGCGTCGAGGCGGGCCAGGCTCGCCCAACCGAGAAACAGCAAGAAGAAGATACCGGCGATGATCAGGCCGACGCGGATCTCCCTGCTGGGATCATCGTCGAGCAGCGGGCGCGACGTTGGTTGGACAACTGGCGGGCTCCACTGGCGGCCAGGAGCATTGACGATGTAGCCG
>CBFGZJ010000046.1:0-9724 GCA_965653215.1 uncultured Sphingomonas sp.
CTCCTATCAGGCAGGCGATTGCGGTTCAGGAGCATGCTCTGTCGGTCCTGCTCGGCAGAAACCCGGGACCAATCGAACGCGGGGGAACTCTGGAATCGCTTCAGTCGCCTGCGGTCCCAGCCGGGCTTCCATCAGAGCTGCTGAACCGGCGTCCGGATATCCTTCAGGCCGAGCAGCAGCTGGTTGCATCCAATGCCCTGATCGGGGCCGCGCGTGCTCTCTTCTTTCCGCGCATTAGTCTGACCGGCTTGTTCGGCTTTGCCAGTGGTTCCCTCGAGACTTTGTTTAGCGGCCCAGCGCGGACCTGGACTTTCACCGGCGATGTGGCGGGTCCAATCTACACCGGCGGGGGGATCGTCGCGGCAGTCGATCAGGCGGAAGCGAGGAGGGATCAGGCGTTCGCCAATTACGAGTCGGTGGTTCAGAACGCATTTCGCGACGTCGAGGACTCTCTTGCCGATCTGCGTCACAGCCAGGAGCTGCGAACGACTCTCGAGCGGCGGGTCATGGTTCTCCGCCGAGGACTCGATCTCGCCAATGAGCGGTACGAGAATGGCTATTCCGACTATCTTGAGGTGCTCGATACCGAGCGTGGCCTGTTCTCGGCGGAGCTCCAGCTGGCTTCAGCGCGCGGTGACTATCAGCGGGCGTTGGTGAGCCTCTATCGGGCGCTCGGTGGTGACTGGACGGCCACGGCGCCAGCGCAAGTCGGGGCAATCCGCCAGTGAATGCGGTCCCCGAGCAAGGCGGCAGTCAGCCTGTCGCCACCGAGATCGACGTTGGACCTGGCACTCCGCCTCCGAACCCGATGCGCAAGGTCGTGCTGATTGCGGTCGGCGTATTGTTGATCCTGTTCATTTACCACGTCCTTTCGGACCGCTTCACCCCTTACACTTCTCAGGCCCGGGTCGAGACATTCCTGACTCAGATCGCTCCTGAGGTTGCTGGCGACGTCCGCGAAGTTGGGGTGCGGGACAATGGCTTTGTCCGCAAAGGCGAGCTTTTGTTCAGAGTCGATCCGGAGCCCTATGAGCTTGCGATGCGCGCCGCGGAGGCGAATCTGTCGGTCGCGATGCAGGGTGCTGACGTCTCGGTTGCGGATGTTGCAGTGGCGCAAGCGCAGCTCAGGAAGCACCGCGTTGATCTCGCTGCGAGCAGGGCCCTGGGGGGCATCGTCACCGATCTCGTCGACAAGCGCGCCCTTGCCGAGACCCAGGGCATCCGCGCCAGAGCAGAGGTGGCCAAGACCGAAGCTGACGTAACGCGGGCCCAGGCGGATCTGCGCAAGGCCCGCGCCAATCTGGGCGATGCGGGCCTACGCAACGCCAAGGTGCGGCAGGCTCTCGCGGCTCTCGAACAAGCCCGGCTCGATTTGCGCAACACCGAGGTCCGCGCGCCCGCTCGCGGAACGGTCACCAACCTGCGCCTTGCCGTTGGGCAATATGTTGCGCCAGGCCAGCCGTTGCTGAGCTTTCTTGAAAGCGGCCCACGTTGGATCATGGCCGACATGCGTGAAAATCAGCTTGGCAATGTTGCGCCGGGGCAGGAGGTGTTGATCGCCTTCGATGTGAAGCCAGGTCAGCTGTTCAAGGGTCGGGTTCACAGCATTGGCTGGGGTGTGAGCCAAGGGGACGAAACCCCGACCGGTCAACTGTCCACCATGCCCGCAGATCAGGGTTGGCTACGGAATCCGCAGCGCTTCCCGGTCCGGATCATGGTTCTGCCGGATGAGGAGACTGATGCCGGAATTGAGGTCGGCCGCAGTGGTGCTCAGGCCAACGTCATTATCTTCACAAGCGACAAATCGATCATGAACCCGATCGGCAGGCTGTGGATCAAGATCGTCGCCCTCCTCAGCTATCTGCAGTAGCTGTGCCAGTCTCCTCGTTACCGAACCGCGCGATTGATC
The DNA here is from genome assembly GCA_965653215.1 of uncultured Sphingomonas sp. GTDB lineage: Bacteria > Pseudomonadota > Alphaproteobacteria > Sphingomonadales > Sphingomonadaceae > Sphingomicrobium. The sequence goes on from CBFGZJ010000046.1 coordinate 1,910, forward strand.
CAGAAGAGGCCGCGCGCCTCCACTTCGTGCTCCGCTTCAGTTTCGGAACGGCGGGCGCCTTCACCATTTGCGAATGGATGGGGTGGCAGCCAGCCGCGCTCGCGGCGGTCCTCGCCGGCATTCTTTTGGCGAACCTGCCGGCAGCACCGCCGGCTAAAGTCGGCATTGGACTGGCGCTGATCATGACCATCTGGGCCTTCCTTGCCTACGCGCTGACCGTGCTTCTGTTCGAAACGCCGCACATCCTGTTCGGAGTGATCGGCCTGATCATGTTCCTGGCTTTTTCCGGACTTGCTAATGCGAAGGGTCAGCTTCCGCTGACTCTGCTGCTGATTTGCATGGCGGTGATCCCGGTGATCACCCTCACATATCCCGACCTAGCCAATGTGGTTCGTGCCGCGTTCACGCGAGCAATGGCGGTGGCAGTCATTTTCATGTGGATTGCGTTTGCCGCGTGGCCGCGGGCGTTGATCAAGGCGCAGCCGCCGCCGCAGGGACCGGTCGAGCTTCCGGTGCTGACGGCGCTGATCGGCACGCTGATCGTTTTGCCGGTCATGCTCATCTACTGGCTGTTTGGCCTCACCGATGCCATTCCTGTCCTGCTCACGACCGTGCTGCTCGTCGCGAAAATGGAAGAGGAACGCGGGACGGCGACCGGCCTCGTCAAACTGACGGTCAATTTTCTTGGCGGGTTCATCGCCTTTGCGGCCTATGGGCTGCTGCAGATCGCGCCCAACCTAGTGACTTTTGGGCTGCTCACGTTTCTTCTGAGTTTCACCTTCGCTCGACAGATCGCGAAGGGTGGAGTCTGGGGCGGCAACGCGCTCCTGGCCTTCAACGCAACGATGGTCATCTTTGGCCTGCTGGTCCTGAAAGGCGAATCCAATTCGGGAACCTGGGGATCGCGGGTGGTGCAGTTCGGAATCGCCTGCGTTTTCGTTGTCGGCATGATGAAGCTTCTCTGGCCGCGACTAAAGCAGCGCCGGATCGCCGCTCAGTATAACGCCGGATAGGAACGCCTCGGAAGAAACCCTAGCGGGACCAAATGCGACGCGAGCCATTCGCAGCCCTGTTCATAGCGATGGCCCTGTGGTCGTGCTCCGAAGCGCAGGATTCGAAAGAGCCATCGAAAAATCCAGCGACCGCATCGACCAAGCCGCCCGGCTACCAGGCTGCACTTCCGGAAGAATTGCGCGCAGTCGTGAACCGCCGGTTCACCGGGGACCTGGACGGAATGGTTGAGCGGCGGCTCATTCGGATCGCGGCACCCTTCAACCGCACCTTCTACTTCCTTGATGGAGGCGTCGAGCGCGGCCTCTCCTACGACTATGCCAAGCTGTTTGAGAAATCCCTCAACGAGCAGCTTGGGAGTGGCCATCCCGGCGTCCATATCGTGATCCTGCCGATGCCGCGCGATGCGCTTCTGCCGGCCTTGAACGACGGCTTGGCGGACATGGCGGTTGCGCAATTGACCATCACTCCGGAACGGCTGCGGATTGCCGATTTCACAATCCCGACGCGAGCGAACGTCAATGAGATTTGGGTGAGTGGGCCGGGTTCCGTTCAGTCGAATTCGCCAGATGCATTCAGCGGACGACAGGTGTTCGTTCGCAAAAGTTCAAGCTACTTCCAGAGTCTTCAGTTGCTGAACAACCGGCTGACGGCAGCCGGCAAACCGTCGGTCGACATCCGTGAAGCCCCGGAAAATCTTGAGGACGACGACCTGCTCGAAATGGTCAGTGCCGGCCTGATCCCGGCGACCGTCACGGACGACTATCTCGCTCAGTTCTGGAAAAGGATTTTTCCCGGACTGGTGCTCAGTGAAGCCGCGCCTCTCCGGACCGGCGGGCAACTGGCGGTCGCGGTTCGCAAATCCAGTCCGCAGCTCAAGGGTGAATTGGATAGCTTCATTCAAGCAAACGGCTTGGACACCACGCTGGGGGCGATCCTCAACAAGCGCTACCTGAAAGACGCCGACTATGTGCGCAGCGCCGCCGCTGGCGAAGAGCGTCGCAAGTTTCTCGCGGTCGTTGACCTCTTCCGCAAATATGGCCGGCAGTATGATTTCGATTATCTGCTGATGGCCGCGCAGGGTTATCAGGAGTCTCGGCTCGACCAAGGCGCCAAGAGCCACGTCGGCGCAATTGGCGTGATGCAATTAATGCCTGCCACAGGCGAGGAACAGAAGGTCGGCGACATCCGCCAGATCGAGCCCAACATCCACGGCGGCGTCAAATATATGCGGTTCATTCGCGACCGCTATTTCGGTGACGAGCCGATCACCGCGATCAACAAGGGCCTGTTCGCCTTTGCCTCTTACAACGCCGGGCCGGGCCGCATCCAGCAACTTCGCAAGGAAGCCGCAGCACGCGGTCTCGATCCCAACATTTGGTTCGGCAATGTCGAGCAGGTGGCAGCGGATCGCGTCGGTTCGGAACCCGTCACTTACGTCAGCAATATCTACAAATATTACATCGCCTACCGGTTAATCACCCAGGAAGAGGCTGAACGTCAGAAGACCAAGGCCGCGTTGCGGGCGCAAGCAAAGGCTAGCTGAGCCGTTCGAGGGTTCCTCAGACTTGGGGTTTCCCCGGATGGCAGCATCCTCAAGCAGCAGCGAAGATCAGCACTCCTGTTTTCAGCGGAGAGTAAGCATGGCTGTGAGTGTCGGGCGTCGCCTGCTGATCATGCTCTCGACCGCGCAACTGGCGATTGCCGGCTGCTCGACTCCGCACCGCCTACCGGCTGTGCCATTGGGTCAAGTCGCGCTCGCGAGCCCAACATCAGCTCCGGTGCGCTATCTTGTCACTCGCGAAACGGAGAGCTTCGCCGCTGAGGCCCGTAGCGCTCTGGCGAAGGAGCAGCAATGGCTGGCCACCGCCGGACAAGGTGCTGAGCTCCCCCCGGCCAATTTCCTGGCGATTTCGGGCGGCGGCGATAACGGTGCCTATGGCGCGGGTTTTCTGAACGGGTGGACTCAATCAGGAACCCGGCCAGAGTTCAAAGCAGTCACGGGAATCAGCACCGGAGCGCTGATCGCTCCATTTGCCTTTCTGGGGCCCAGGTACGACTATGTGCTTGAGCGGGTTTATACCCAGGTGTCGCAGAAGGACATTTTCAAGAAGCGAGGCATCGTCAAGGGCCTGTTCGGTGATGCGATGGCCGACACCCGACCGCTCGCGCTGTTGATCTCGTCCTACGTCAATCGTTCGCTGCTGGATCAAATCGCCGCCGAGTACGCCAAGGGCCGGTTGCTGCTGGTCGGAACCGCGAACCTAGACTCGCTCGAGCCGGTGATCTGGAACATGACCGCGATCGCGGCGAGCAAGGATCCGAATGCCGTCGAGCTGTTCAGCAAGGTCCTGCTGGCTTCGGCTTCCATTCCCGGCGCTTTTCCGCCGGTGATGATCGACGTGAATGTCGACGGCCGGCATTATCAAGAGATGCATGCGGACGGTGGAACGATGACTCAGGTCTTCCTCTATCCGCCATCATTGAACATCGCGAATTCGCCGCAGCGCAAGCGCGCTTTGTACATCATCAGGAACGCTCGCATGGATGCGGATTGGGCGAGCGTCGAACGGCGCACCTTGAGCATCACTGCGCGGGCGATTGCATCGCTCACTCGGACTCAAGGGGTCGGCGACCTTTACCGGATCTTCGCGACTGCCCAGCGGGACGGCTTCGATTTCAACCTGACCTACATCCCGGCGACCTTTACGACTCCGCACATGGAAGAGTTCGACACCGCTTACATGCGGTCGCTCTATGACGTCGGCTTGCGCGCTGCGAAGGGCGGGCACCAGTGGCAGAAGTATCCACCTGGGTTCGAGGCGCCGATGCAGGCCTCGGCGGGATCAACCGCGAATTGACGGTGATGCACGCGGCCGTCGTTCTGTTGAGTGCGGCCCTGGCCTCGAGCAGCCTCGCACCGAACTGGATTGGCCGGTTTGCGAACCCAGGCAGTCCCCCTGCGCCTTGGAGGTCGGTGCCCTACGGCAATACGCCGCCAACACACTACCGCGTGGCTGCGATCAATGGAAAGACCGGCGTCGAGGCGATTGTCGATCGCAGCATGTCGCTGCTCGGCCGGCCGATCAGCGTGGACCTGACGAAGACACCGGTGCTGTGCTGGCGGTGGTTCGTCAGCAATCCAGTGCGAAAAGCGGACATGACCCGGCGCAGCGGCGATGACTATGCCGCTCGAGTCTATGTCGCGTTCGATATTCCCAACTCGGCGCTATCCGGCTCCACCAAGCTCAAGCTGAAAATGGCGCGCAGCTTGCTAAAGCGGGATGTCCCTGACGCTGCGCTGGTCTATGTGTGGGACAATACCCATTCGGTCGGGACGGCGCGCAAGAGCAGTTACACGGATCGCTCGCAACTGGTCGTTGCCGAAACCGGCGCGTCGCGGGCTGGATCATGGGTGACAGAGCGCGCCGATGTCGCCGCGGATTATGCTCGCGCCTTTCCGCGCCAGCCAGGCACACCAACTTTTTTCGGCATCGCGGCCGATGGCGACAACACGAACAGCAAGGGGCGCGCGGGCTTCGCGGACATCCACTTCGTCGGCCGCGACGAGCCCTGCGCCGCCTAAACCTTCCTACTGTTGAGACCCTAGGGTTTGTCCTGATGGAGCCCGATGCCGCCGGGTGCGACCCCTACGGCTGGTCTCAACGATCGTCTGGAGCGAAGATATGACTGGCGTTCAAATCGCGCGGCTTGCCATTCCCGCACTGGTGCTGCTGGCGGCCGTGCCCGCCAACGCACAAACTGAAGATCACGCACCCGTTTCCCTGCGGTCGTCCCAACGGATGACTCAGGACCGGCCGGGAAGCGAGTCATGGACCTACGCTCAGCCGGTAACCCGCTTCACGCGGTACCGGACCGTGATCGTTGAACCGACAGCCGTATATCAAGGGCCTGATGCGCAGTTCGAAGGAATCGATCCTGGAGCACGCGCAACCTACGCGGGGATCATCACTCAGGAACTGCGTTCGGAGTTGGCGAAGACCTTCCCGTCGCCGGCGACTGCTCAGGCCGATACGCTGCGTGTGAAGGTGACGATCCTCGGGGCTTCGAAAACGACGGGCGGAATCGCGACTGCGACTCGGGTGACGCCCTTTGGCTTTGCTACCAGTGCACTCAAGAGCGCCTTGGGCAAGACAGGTAGCCTGACCGGCTCTGTGCTTTACGCGGTCGAGGTGCACGACGCGAAGTCCAACGAGCTGCTGCTGGCAGCGGTGAGGCGCCGTACTCCCGATCCGCTTGATGTCCCCGCCACGCTCTCGACCACCGACACGGTAAAGGCGGTCGCCCGGGATTTCGCAACGTCTGCCCGCCGCCGATTGGAAGAACTGACTCAAGCCAGGTGAGTGGTAAGCCGGAAACTCCGGATTTCTCCCGAAGTTGGATGCTCTGCTCGGGGTTTTCCCAGCAGAGCATCAATGTTCTTGCCCCATTAATTTACAAAAAACTTCTTACCATAGATCAATAAAGAGATTATGATTTGGGGCGAGGTAAGTGGCGTCTCCACCTCACCATGCTCGGGCAACGAAGCTTATCATGGGGGCTTGAAGATGGACGGCCATTCTAATCTCGACCGAGAATGTAGAGGGATTTCAGCCTTCTTCGGTGAACCTGCGGCCGACTGGGACGGAATCCTCAAGGCTCATGAGTATGAGCGGGAACGACTCGGACAGGAGCTGCACGACTCGGCTGGTCAGTTGATGGTCGCGTTGCACCTCAGCTTTGCGCGGCTGCGGCATGATGACGAAAATCCGCTGCACGCCGAAATCATCGACGAGATTCAGGGGACGATCCACGAGATCGATCGGCAGATCCGATCGTTGGCTTTTCTCCATCATCCGGCTGAACTCGGCACACGGAACGTTGACGTCGCCATTCAGGCGCTTGCGACTGGTTTCGGAAGCCGAAGCGGAATTCGGACCAGCTTCACAAGTCGTGGCAATTTCGCCGACCTGGATGAAGCCGTGGCGGTGGCTCTACTCCGCGTTGCGCAGGAAGCCTTGGTCAACATTCACCGCCATGCCCATGCCACCACCGCGATCATCGCCCTACGGAGCGGCGATGGCATCATCGAACTCAGCATCTCTGACGACGGGGTGGGAATCCCCACCGCACCGCGTTCCGATGGGCAGGGCATTGGACTTCAGGGCATGCGGCATCGTGTTCGGTCGGTGAATGGCCAATTCGAGGCTGCCCGACTACGGCGCGGGACCATGATTTTCGTGCGGATTCCGATCGGGATGCGGGCAATCGCTGACGAGCCGATGGAGCGCAGTCGCGGGACCGGCGGTCGGGTGGCGGCAGGCTAGGCCTGGATCAGCTGGTTGCGGACGGCGTAGCGCACGAGGTCGGCCGTCGTCTTCAGCTTTAGCTTGCGCATCGCGCTGGCGCGGTGAGTTTCCACCGTCTTGATGCTGATGTTGAGCCGGGCCGCGATTTCCTTGTTGATGTGACCTTCGGCGACCTGCTGCACAATCTCGCGCTCGCGGTGGGTCAGGCTGCTCGCCACCGCCTGCGGCTTGCTGTCGAGGAACTGATCGAGAAGCGTGTCGGAGATCGCCCCTGAGAAGTAAGAGCGGTGGATCGACAATGCGTCGAGCGCTGCAATCAGGTGGCGTTCCGCGTCCGATTTCAGCACGAACCCGCGTACTCCCGCGCGGAGGATGTCCATGATGATCTCTTCGCGATCGTGCATGGTGTAGAGCAGGATCTCGATCCGGGGAAATTCCCGCTTGAGCGCATGGGACAGATCGAGGCCGTTCAGCTCTGGAATTGAGTAATCGAGGATCGCAATGTCGGGACGGCTTTCCCGCGCCAGCTCGAGTCCCGAACGTCCGTCAGCGGCTTCTCCAACCACCTGGTAGTAAGGTTTGGTTTCGACAAGCTGGCGAACACCGCGCCGGACCGCGTCATGATCATCGACAATGATTAACCGCCGGATCGGACTCGTCATATCCTGCCAATTCGTTGTTCATCGCGCCAAGACCAGCGCTCGACACGACCCCTGTTGACGCCTGGCACACACTCGACCCGCAACACGACCGAGCAGTTCGAACGTAAGAAGATCAGCATCAATTCCAATCGGGGTAAACCCATATCCACGGGGAGGCCCGGTTTGGTCGTGCATGAGCGCAAACCCGTTTGGTTGAGCGACCCTCCATATCAGGGACGTTCCTGATCAGGCCTAGGGATTAGCCCGATGAAAGCGCTGGCCGCCGGATGGTACCCGCTGATGAACCGGGACATCCAGGCACGGAGATTTTGCATGATGCGCCTTCACTCTTCGGTCGTGACGCTAGGGCTGTTGCTGGCGCTCACCGGGCCGGTTCAATCCGCTGCTCAAACGCCGCGCTCAGGCATGGCCATGCCCAGGCCTGCCGGGGATGACCCGATCGCCAATGAAGGCGTGATCGAAGATGGCGCGATCGACGCGCTCAAAGAGATGAGCGATTATCTGATGACCGCGAAGACCCTCGCCATCACGTCTCAAGGCAACATCGACGTGGTCACGAACGACGGGCAGCGGATCCAGCTTGACGGGACGACGACCTACAAGGTGCGCCGCCCTGGCTTCGTCATTGATTACGTCAGCGACATCAAGAGCCGGCGGTTCATTTACGACGGCAAAAACTTCACCGTCTATTCTCCCAAACTTGGCTATTACGCGAGCGTTCCGGCTCCACGCACCAACCGCGAAGTGCTCGATACCATCTACAACAAGTTCGGGATCGCACTCCCGCTGGAGGATTTGTTCCGCTGGGGCGATGGCTCCCGCAACGCGCGAAT
>CBFGZJ010000047.1:0-9686 GCA_965653215.1 uncultured Sphingomonas sp.
GCAGGTGTCCTACACGCAGCCGACCAACCTGCTGTTTGTTCCTGGGCCGACGATCAGCGTGACCCGGTCCAAGCGGGTCTGGGTCGCAAGCTAAGTCTGTCGCCCGCTTAAGCGGGTGACGAAGCGCGAGTGAACGGCTATCGGCGGCGATCATCGCCATTCGGGGCCGCGCCATGAAATTTTTTGCCGACACTGCCGAGATCGCCGACATTCAGGAGCTGATGGCCACTGGCCTGCTCGACGGCGTGACGACCAACCCTTCACTGGTCCACAAGTCCGGCCGCGACTTCATCGAAGTGGTTCGCGAGATCGCTGCAATCTGCCCTGGGCCAGTTTCCGCGGAAGTGGTTGCAACCGACCATGCCGAAATGCTGCGCGAGGCTGAAGTGCTGCGGAAGATCGCGGACAATGTGACGATCAAGGTCCCGCTGACCATCGACGGATTGAAGACGTGCAAATCGCTGACCAGCGACGGGACGATGGTCAATGTAACGCTGTGCTTTTCCGCCAATCAGGCGCTGCTTGCGGCGAAGGCGGGCGCGACCTTCATCTCGCCGTTCGTCGGCCGTCATGATGATGTCGGCTATCCCGGGATGGAACTGATTGCGGACATCCGAACGATCTATGACAATTACGACTTCGACACGCAGATCCTGGTCGCCTCGGTCCGCAATCCCATTCACGTGCACGACGCTGCGAAGCTCGGCGCAGATGTCATGACCGCTCCTCCGGCCGTCATTCGCCAGCTGTTCAATCACCCGCTGACGGACCGCGGATTGGCTGCCTTTCTCAAGGATTGGGAAGCGAGCGGCCAGAAGATCGGCTGAGCGCCTCGGCCATAGGAAATTAACTCACTTCGCCTTATGCTCGCGGGAATGGGGCGCGTGATCCACTTTGAGAACCTGGCGCTCGCGCGGCTGCGGGAGCGGATTGCGGCTGCCGAGGAAGCCAATCAGGACCTGATCGCCTTTGCGCGTGGTCATTCGGGAGCGGTCGCGTCGATCCACCAGGCCGTGCTTGCCGCGATCGATGCCGAGGGACTCGATCATCTGTTGCACATCGTCACTCAGGAATGGCCGCTTATCCTGGGGATTGATGCCGTCGCTCTCGCCCTGATTGCGGGAGACACCGCGTTTCGCGCCGACGCCGAGGGAATCCAGTTCGTTTCTCCCCCGCTGCTTGAGCGCGCGATCGATCTTCCCGATCCCGTGCTGCTGCGAGCAGTTGGGCAGGGGCATCCCCTATTTGGGCCTGCCTGTAGTTTGATCCGGGCAGAGGCGTTGGTCCGGATCGATGGCGAGCATCCGTTCCCAAGTGGACTGCTGGCGCTTGGGCAGCGATCTGAGCAGAGCCTCGACAATCGCCACGGTTCGGAACTGCTGCTGTTCCTTGGTGCAAGCCTCGCTAGTCTGCTGCGCCGGTGGCTGACGGACTGAGCTCGCATCCGGCGCGCCAGGTCGTCGCGCGCTGGAGCGATCATCTCACTCATGACCGCCGCCGCTCACCGCATACGGTGCGCGCCTATATCGCTTCGGCCCATCGCTTCGTTGACTTCCTTGGCCGTCACCGTGGTGAGGAGATCGGCCGCTTCGCGCTGCTTGCAATCTCCGCGGCCGACATGCGGGCATTCCTGGCTGATCGGCGCCTGGACGGCTTGTCGCCGGCGTCTGCAGCGCGGGAGATGTCTGCCGTCCGGGCCTTCCTCGCCTACGCCGCCGAGCAAGCGGGGGAGCCGCCGCGACTGCCGCGCACCCGTTCGCCAAAGCGTCCGCGCACCTTGCCGCGGCCTGCGTCTCCGGTGGACGCGATGGCACTAGCCGAGGATGCGGGCGAGGGCGCCAATCTCCCGTGGGTCGGCGCTCGTGACTTGGCCGTTCTCTTGTTGCTTTACGGGTCGGGGCTGCGCGTATCCGAGGCATTGTCGCTGACCGGGCGAGTGCTTCCGCTCGGGAGTGCGGTGCGGGTGACGGGCAAGCGCGGCAAGTCGCGGGTCGTGCCGCTGATTCCGGCCGTGCGGCAGGCGATTACGACCTACCTTAGCCAATGTCCGTGGCCGATCAGCGCGGACTCGCCGTTGTTCGTGGGCGTTCACGGTGGTCCGCTGAGGGCGGACATCGTTCGCCGCTCGGTTCGAGCGGCACGGCAGCGCCTCGGCCTGTCGGAGCGGCTGACGCCACATGCCCTGCGCCACAGCTTCGCGACTCATTTGCTGGCACGAGGTGTTGACCTACGATCACTTCAGGAACTGCTCGGCCATTCGAGTCTGTCGTCGACGCAGATCTACACAGCGGTCGATGCCGCGCATTTGTTGGACGTCTATCGCAACGCCCACCCGCGCGCCTGAGCGGCGGTCAGCTGTCGGATTCCGTATCTTCGGTGCGAGCAGTGTGGGTGATCACCCGCCACACATAACCGATTGCGAGCAGGACGATGATTGCGGTCGACAGCGGCCCCAGCACCAGGTCGACCTCGTCATATTCGGATCCAAGCTTGTAGCCTGCATAGGCCAGCATCGCGGTCCAGCCGAACGTCCCGATCGCGGACGCGACAAAGAAGGTCTTGAAGCGCATTCTGAGCAAGCCTGCCGGGACGGACACGAGGCTGCGGACCGTCGGCACCATCCGCCCGAGGAAGACAAAGAAGGTTCCATTCACCCGGAACCAGCGCTCGGCGCGTTCGACCTCGCTCCAGCTCATCGTCAGCCATCGGCCCCAGCGATCGATCAACGGCCGCAGGCGGACGATTCCAAGCGCCCTCGCGGCAAGGTACCACAGGATATTACCCAGCATCGCACCGGCGGTGCCCGAAGCGATCACAAGCGACAGGGTCAAGCGCCCCTGACCAGCTGCGACGCCCGCGACCGGCATGATCACCTCTGATGGAATCGGCGGGAACACCGTCTCCAGGAACATCAGGAAGCCGACGCCGAGATAGCCGGATTGTTCGATCAGTCGGATGACCCAATCCGCCATCTCAGCGGTTCCGAGCGTGATGCTGGTTTTCGATCGCGTCCCAGATCCGGCCGGGAGTGTCGCTGCCGTTGAAGCGGTCGATCGCGACAATGCCGGTCGGAGACGTCACATTGATCTCCGTCAGATAGCCGCCGATCATGTCGATCCCGACGAACAGCAGGCCGCGCTTCCTCAGCTCCGGGCCGAGGAGTGCGCACACCTCGCGTTCCTGCTCCGTCAGTTCCGTTGCCTCGGCTTGACCGCCAGCGGCAAGGTTGGACCGGATTTCGCCCTGACCCGGTCGGCGGTTGATCGCGCCCGCGACTTCACCGTCGACGAGGACAATGCGCTTGTCGCCCTCGCTCACGGAGGGGAGGAAGGCTTGGGCGATGAACGGCTCCCGCCAGACCTTGCCGAACAGTTCGGCAAGAGCACCCAGATTCATGCCGTCCCGGCCGATCCGGAACACGGCCGCCCCGGCGTTGCCGTGAAGTGGCTTGAGCACGATTTCCCCATGACGCGACTGGAAATCGCGAAGCTCGGCGATCGATCGCGTGATCAGCGTCGGCGGCATGAACTGCGCGAAGTCGAGCACGAACAACTTTTCCGGAGCGTCACGGACGGATCGCGGGTCATTGACCACCAAGGTCGCCGAAGCCACTCGCTCGAGCAGATAGGTCGCCGTGATATAGCCGATGTCGAACGGGGGGTCCTGTCGCATCAGGACGACGTCGACATCCTCCTCCAGATCGAGCGTCTGCCATTCACCCGCGGTGAAGTGGTCGCCTTCGACCCGGCGGACAGTCACCGGACGAGCGCGTGCCCGCACTCGCCCATCCTCATAGCCAAGGTCCTCCGCCAGATAATGGTAGAGGCGGTGTCCGCGCGCTTGCGCGCCAAGCATGATGGCGAAGGTCGAATCGCCTCCGAGATTGATCGTCTCGAGCGGATCCATCTGGACGGCGACGCGTAAGCTCATCCTCGCGCTCTAGTCGGAGCCGATCCGAGTGTCACCCGTGCCAGACATTCTCGATGTGACGCGGCCATCTGCCGGGGACGATGAATAGAGCGTCCAGGCGGATGGTGTCGCACCCGGTTCCATATTTCGGCACCAGCTGTTCTGCGGCCGCAGCGACCCGCCGCAGCCGATAGCTGTCCAGCGCCAGTGCAGCGGCCGCCTCGTCAGCGCGAGCCTTCACTTCCACGAACGCCAAGGTTCGCCTTCGCCGGGCGATGATGTCCACTTCGCCGCCGACCACCCGGGCCCGCCGCGCGAGGATGCGCCACCCTTTCAGCCTGAGCCACCAGCAGGCGAGGGTTTCCGCCCGCCGTCCCGCTGCTTCCGCGCGCTTGCGGTTCATTTGGTCAGTTCGAGCGCGCGGGCATAGGCGCGCTTGCGCGGGATGCCGAGGCGGGTTGCGACTTCGGCCGCCGCTCGGGACGGCGAGCTTGAGCGCAGCTCGGCCACCAGCGCTTCATCAAGATCGGCATCGCTGGCGGATTGCGGTTCGGCGGGCGGAGCAACGACGATCACGATCTCGCCTTTTGGCGCTCGCTCGGCGTAGCGCTCGGCAAGCTCTTGCAGAGTGCCGGTAACGCATTCCTCGTGCAGCTTGCTGATCTCGCGGGCGACGGCGGCTTCGCGCTCGCCGAGAACTCGCTGAAGTGAAGCAAGACACTCCCCCAGCCGCGGCCCGCCTTCGTAAAGAATCAGGCTCGCCCGCACAGCGGCAAGCTCCCGGATCGCATCCTCCCTGCCTTTGGCTTTCGCGGGGAGGAAGCCCGCGAAGAAAAACCGGTCGGTCGGCAGTCCGGCAAGCGTGAGCGCAGCAATCGCGGCGCACGGTCCGGGAATGGTATGAACGGCGTGTCCGAACTCCCGGGCATCCCGGACCAGTTTGTACCCGGGGTCCGAGATCAGCGGTGTTCCGGCATCGCTGACCAGGGCAATCGCGCTGGTTCCGAGCCGGTTGAGGACGGCCTCGCGTTCGGCGCTCCCGCTATGATCATTATAGGCCGTCATCGGAGTTTTCGCCCCGATACGGCTCAGCAGCTTGGCCGTCACCCGCTTGTCCTCGGCCAGGATACTATCCGCGCGACGCAGCACGTCCGTCGCTCGCGGGGACAAATCCGAGAGATTGCCGATTGGCGTGGCGACGATATAGAGGCCTGGGGGAAGTGGTTCGGTCATTGAAGGTTTGGTCATGACATCACAGCCCCGGATGCGGCAAGCGCGCCTTAGCTCACTGCTCATCGTTGTCGGCGGTGCGCTGCTCCTGTCGGGATGCGAAACTACGCCGCGGAGAACGACGCGGCCGGAGCCGATCACGCCGGTGCGGCCGATCGATGCCGCTCGCAACGGCGTCGCCCTGCTCGTTCCGTTGATCGGCGTGAATGGCGGTGTCGGCCAATCGATTGCCAACTCCGCGAATCTCGCCCTGCTCGACAGCGGCAACAAGACAATCCGGCTGTCGATCTACAATACCGCAGAAGCCGGAGCGGCCGCGGCAGCGCGCAAGGCGCTCAGTGAAGGTAATCAGCTGATTCTCGGCCCCTTGTTGGCGGATGATGTTCGGGCAGTCGCGCCGGTCGCGCGGCAGAGTCAGGTTCCGGTAATCGCCTTCTCGAACGATTCGCAGGTGGCGGGGAATGGCGTGTTCATCATGGGGACCGTTCCCAACCAGTCGATCGAGCGGGTTGTGAGCTACGCCAAAGGCCGGGGGATCACCCGGTTCGGTGCCCTGGTGCCGACTGGGCTCTATGGCCAGCGCTCGGCTCAAGCCCTGCTGACGTCGGTACAGAAGTCGGGCGGACGGGTGACCGCGATGCAGACCTACACCCGGTCGCCTGCGGGCGTTCGGGCAGCCGTGCGCTCGCTGACCGGCAAGGGCCAGTTCGACGCCGCGCTGATCGCCGACAGCAGCCGGATCGGAGCGGTGGCGGCGCCGCTGCTCAAACAGGGCAAGACATCCAACGTCCGGCTTCTCGGTACCGAATTGTGGGGAACGGAGACAAATATCGGGGCGACCACTCCCGCGCTGCGGGGGACCTGGTACGCGGCCGTTCCGAATGCCGCCTTTTCCCAACTCGTGACCCGGTACAACGCACGATACGGGCGTGTTCCTTATCGGCTCGGCAGTCTTGGTTATGATGCCATGCTGCTGACCGTCCGGGCATCGCGCAACTGGCCGATTGGCAGCCCATTTCCGGTCCGGGCGCTCGTCGCGCGCGACGGCTTCGCGGGCGTTGACGGAATTTTCCGGTTCAACACCAACGGGATTGCGGAACGTGCGCTCGAAGTCCGGCAGGTGACCGCAACGGGATCCTCTCTGCTTGCTCCTGCCCAGAAGTCGTTCTGAAATTCACGGCTCTAGAGTGCGATTTCGGCTAGGACACGGTCGAGCAGCAGCCGCCCGGCGGGGGTAGTCTGCAATCGTCCCTCGTAGCGCTCTAGATGGCCGCTCGTGACCAGCCGCTGCACGGCTTCCTCGTCGACGATGTGGTCGAGCCCGAAGCGCCGTTCGAGCATCTTCAGGTCAATTCCTTCAGCGAGTCGGAGGCCCATCACCAACGCTTCGTCGGCGGCTTCGCGGCAGGTCAGCGCCTGGTCCTCCGAGATTCCATTGCCGCGCTCAGCCACGGCGCGAAGGAAATTCTCCGGCTTGCGGTGCCGGACGGTGCGCGCGCCCATGCGCCGCCCATGAGCACCAGGACCCACGCCCGCATAGTCGTCATAGCGCCAATAGGCGAGGTTGTGCCGGCCCTCCTCGCCCGGGCGCGCATGATTGCTGACCTCATAGGCCGGCATGCCTGCTGCGCCGGTGCGTTCGGCAGTAAACTCGAACAAGTCCGCCGCCGAATCCACATCCAGCGGCTCCAGTGCTCCGCTCTGCACGAGCGTGGCGAAGCGAGTTCCGGGCTCGATCGTAAGCTGGTACAGCGACAGGTGACCCGTCCCGAGGCCGAGCGCGCGATCAAGCATGCGGCTCCATTCCGCTGCGGTCTGGCCCGGCAGGGCATAGATCAGATCGAAGCTGACTCGGGCAAAATGCGTTTGGGCAACCTCCAGCGCTTGAAGCCCTTCCGGGGCGCTGTGGGCACGACCGAGAAAGTGCAGCGCCTGATCATCGAGCGATTGCAGTCCGAGAGAAATGCGATTGACGCCGGCAAGGGCAAGGTCGCGGAAGCGCGCCGCTTCCACCGACGATGGATTGGCCTCGAGCGTGACTTCCAGCCCTTCATCGGCGGTCCAATGTCGCCGGGCAGATTCAATCATCTCGGCGACCGTCCCCGGGTCCATCAGCGACGGAGTGCCGCCGCCGAAGAAGATTGAGGTCAGCCGACGGCCGGGAAGCAGTCGTGCCTCATACGCCAGATCAGCAAGCAGCGCGTTTCGCCATTCTGACTGGTCGATGGACGAACGGACGTGGCTGTTGAAATCGCAATACGGGCATTTGCTGACGCAGAACGGCCAATGGACATAGAGGGCGAGCGGCTCAGTCGTGGCAGTCACTCACCTAATGCAGCCACCAGCTTGCGGAAGGCGTCGGCCCGGTGGCTGATCCGGTGCTTCTCCTCGGGATCCATCTCCCCGAACGTGATGTCACGGCCAGCCGCGGTAAACATTGGATCATAGCCGAAACCGCGATCACCGCGCGGCGGCCACACCAACGTCCCGTCGACCCGGCCTTCGAAGCTTTCGACATGGCCGTCCGGCCACGCCAGCGAGAGCGCGCAGGCGAAGTGAGCATCATGGCCGGCATCGGGACCTGCTGCTTCAATTTCCCGCCACACCCGCTCCATGGCACGGTAGAAATCCCGTTCGCCATTGGCATCCTCGGCCCAGCGGGCAGAGAAAATGCCAGGCATCCCGTGCAGCGCGTCGACCACCAGGCCGCTATCGTCGGCAAGCGCCGGCAGACCGCTCAGGTCGGCCGCCGCGCGCGCTTTCAGTTCGGCATTGTCGACGAAGCTGTTGCCGATCTCTTCCGGTTCCGGCAGCCCGAGCTCGGCAGCCCCCTTGCATGCGATCCCGAGCGGTGCGAGCAGCGCTCCGATCTCCCGCAACTTGCCGTCATTGTGCGTGGCGATCACCAGCTGGTCGATCGCCCTCATCGGCCAACCGCTTTCAACTGCGCCGCGAAAATGTCCCGGCAACCGATCCGGGCGAGGCGCAGGAGCCGCAGCAATCCCTCTTCATCATAGCATTCACCCTCGGCGGTGACTTGCGCCTCGACGATCGAACCATCGCCAGTCAGCACGAAGTTGCCATCGCAGCCTGCCTCGCTGTCCTCGGCATAATCGAGGTCAAGCACGGCCTGGCCGCCGTGAAACCCGCAGCTGACGGCTGCCACTTGCGAGCGGATCGGGTCATCGCTGATTCCCTGTTCACGGATCAGTTTGTCCACGGCGATGCGAAGTGCGACCCAAGCGCCGCTGATCGCGGCGGTGCGGGTGCCGCCATCCGCCTGGATCACGTCGCAATCGATGAGGACTTGCCGCTCTCCCAGCTTCGGAAGGTCAACGATCGCGCGCAGCGACCGGCCGATCAACCGCTGAATTTCCTGCGTGCGGCCCGATTGCTTGCCTTTCGCTGCTTCGCGCTGGCCGCGGGTATGGGTGGCGCGGGGTAGCATGCCATACTCCGCCGTTACCCAGCCCTGACCCTTGCCGCGAAGAAACGGGGGAACGCGATCCTCGACTGATGCGGTGACCAGCACCCGAGTCTCGCCAAAACTGACCAGGCAGCTGCCTTCGGCATGGCGGGTGAAGCCCGGTTCGAAACGAAGCTCGCGCATCTGGTCGGGGGCGCGTCCGGACGGGCGCATGCAGTTCTCCTGATTGTGTGGTGGCGCCAGCCCATGGCGAAAACCGGCGTTGAGGTCCAGTTCACTCCTCCCTAAATCACCGCCATGCCTGAGCGGATCCCAGAGCTGACTGACCGGATGCGGGAGATTTTCCGGCTCGTCGTCGAGGCCTATCTGGAACGCGGTCAGCCGGTCGGCTCGAAGATTCTGACGGGCAGTATCAGCCTGTCGCCCGCTTCGATCCGCGGCGTCATGCAGGATCTCGAGGAGCTCGGTCTCCTCACTCATCCGCACACGTCGGCCGGCCGCATACCCACGGAGACCGGACTGCGGCTGTTCGTCGACGGGATCATGCACGCGACCTTGCCGGGGCAGCGCGAAAAGGCGGCGATCGAAGCAGAGATTCAGCGTGATCGACCGATCGAAGAAGCGCTCGCTGCGGCGACGGCAACCTTGAGCGGCTTGTCCGCCTGTGCTGGCGTGATCGTTGCCCCCACACATGAGTCACGGATTCGTCAGCTGAGCTTCGTCCCGCTCGGTCCAGGCCGAGCGCTTGCCGTGCTGGTCGACGTTTCGGGGAATGTTGAAAACCGCGTCATCGATCTGCCGCCGGGGATGACCGCGACGACACTGGCGGAGATCGGCAACTATGTGACGGCACGGCTGGCGGGCCTTACCCTTGCCGAAGCGGAACTTCGGCTCCGCGCGGAGGTCCGGGAGCGCCGGGAGGCGCTTGATTTGGCAGCTGCCGAGCTGGTTGCGTCGGGTCTCGCCGCGTGGAGCGAAGATGGTGCGCATCGCCCGGTCCTGATTGTCCGGGGTCAGGCCAATCTCATCGATGAAGGGGCCGCAGCCGATCTCGAGCGGGTACGTCTGCTGCTCGAAGAGCTGGAGGACCGGCAGGAGATCGCCCGCTTGCTGGAGAGCG
>CBFGZJ010000048.1:0-9685 GCA_965653215.1 uncultured Sphingomonas sp.
GGCGATGAATGGCGACGAGAGAAGGCGCGGGGTTGCAAGCTCGCGCCGCAACAGGGTGACCCGATCGGCCTCGCTCAGGGTGGCATAGTCGGCCACCCCGGCTGACCTCAGCAGCTCACCCACGACCCGCTCATGAACGTCCGAATTCTGCCGAAGGTCGAGCGTCGCCAAGTGGAAGCCAAAGGTCTCGACCGCCCGAATCAACCGCCCAAGCGCGCCGCTGGTCGCCAGCGCCCCTTCGCCGGCACTGGCAAGCGAGTGGGCGATCTCCGCCAAGTCAGTGCGGAAGGCAGCCGCATCCGAATAGGGCTCGCCCAATAAACGCGACGGGCGGCGCGGTTCGCTCCCGGTCAGCGTCCGATAGGTTGCCGCGAGCCGCGCATAAATTCCGCTGATCGCCCGGCGATAGGGCTCATCACTCCTGGCTGGCGCGTCGTCGCCCGAACTGTCCGCGAGGCGAAGGACCGTTTCGCTGGTCTGGCTAAGCTCCGATGACATCGACAGTTCGGCGCCAAGCGCGTGAAGCTGCTCCAGATAATGATCGAGGATCGCCTCGGCGGCGCGTGAGACGGCAAGGCGGAGCGTTGCGGCGGTCACATTCGGATTGCCGTCGCGGTCACCGCCAATCCAACTTCCTAGCCGAAGGAAGCTCTTGGGACGCGATCCCAGCACCCGCTCCCAGCGAGCATAGAGCGCCGGCAGCAGCGGGACGAAAATGTCGCGCATATAAGCGAGAGCGCTTTCGACCTCGTCGGCGACGAACAACCGTTCGCGGCGCAACGGCCTGGTTTGCCATAAGAGAGCGATCTGGCGGACAATCGCTTCCTCGATCCGGTCCCCGTCGGCTGTCTCCTCAGCTCCGAGGTCGCGTTGCCGCATCAATTCCGCGATCCGGTTGCGGTGATCGATCATGCTCTTGCGCCGCACCTCGGTCGGGTGCGCCGTCAGCACTGGAGCGATCAGGGCCTGATCTAGCAGCTGGTCGATGGCTGCGGGATCAATTCCCTTGCCGGTCAACGCCGCGACAGCTTCAGCAACGCTCGAGCCGGACTCCATTGCAATGGCCTGGCGGTCCTCGGCCAGGTTCGCGAGCATCGAGAAGAGCATGAAACCGCGCACGAACGCCAAAGTCTCATCAAGGCTGAGCGCATCCAGTCCGGGATCGACTCCCTCGCCGGCAGTCAACCCGCGGTGACGGTCGACCGAAGCCGCGCGGATATACTCGATCCGCCGAAACAGCGCGTCGCCGCCATAGATTCGGATGACATCACCGAGCAGCCGGCCGAGATAGCGGATGTCGGGGAGCTGGCCGATCGAACCAGAAGCTTGATCCCGCTTGCTGATCATCGCGACTCCTCCTGATCCCGCCTTAAGCTGCCATGGCGGACCGGATCAGGCGAATTCGACGATTACCTGATCCACCGCAAGGCTTTCACCGGGCTGGACGGGGGTCGCCTTGACCGTCGCAGATTTCTCGGCGCGGAGGATATTCTCCATCTTCATCGCCTCAACCACCGCCAGCGGCTGACCGGCCTCAACCTTGTCGCCAACCTCGACCTCAAGGCGGGTCAACAGACCCGGCATCGGGGCGAGCAGGAAGCGGGACATGTCCGGCGCAACCTTCTCGATCATGTGGTGCGAAAGCTCGGCCACGTGCGGCGGAAGAACCAGCACACGATGGCTCGCGCCACGGGTCGTCAGCTTCCAGCCACGGCCCTCCCGCCGCACCTGAACGATATGATGCCGGCCATCGACCAGGGCCGACACCAGCCGCTGCCCCGGCGACCAATGGGTAACAACTCCAATCGGCTCGCCACCGTCGACAGCGACCCGCACCATTCCGTCGTCGTGAGTCGCCGCAATATGATGTTCGACCCCGTCGAACTTGACGACATATTCGCGCGCCGGACTGATCCGCTCGCCAAGTTGACCCTCAATCGAGGCCGCCCGCTCAGCCCCCGCGACGGCGATCACCCCGGTGATCGCGGCGAGATCGGCCAGCAGATGCTCATCCGCCGGAGCGCCGGTGAAGCCTTCCGGATACTCCTCGGCGATGAAACCGGTGGTGATAGCGCCGGACCGGAAGCGCGGATGCTGCATCAGTGCCGACAGGAAATCGATATTGTGCCCGATGCCGTCGATCTCGAAACTGTCGAGGGCATTGAGCTGCGCATCGATCGCCGCCTCGCGAGTCGGACCCCAGGTGATCAGCTTGGCGATCATCGGATCGTAGAACATGCTGACTTCGCCGCCCTCGAACACGCCATCGTCGACGCGGATTCTAAGGTCGTCGGCCTTGACCTTACCAGCGACCGGAGTGGGCGAGCGGTAGCGCACCAGCCGCCCGGTGGAGGGGAGGAAGCCGCGGTAGGGGTCCTCGGCATACACGCGGTTCTCGATCGCCCAGCCGGTCAGGGTCACCTCGTCCTGGGTGAAGGCGAGCTTCTCACCAGCCGCCACCCGGATCATCTGCTCGACGAGGTCAAGTCCGGTCACTTCCTCAGTCACCGGATGTTCGACCTGCAGCCGGGTGTTCATCTCCAGGAAGTAGAAGCTTTTGCCGCTGGTATCCGCCCCTGACACGATCAACTCAACCGTGCCCGCGCTGAAATAGCCCACTGCCCGTGCGAGAGCGACCGCCTGCTCGCCCATGGCCTTGCGCATCTCGGGCGTGACGAAGGGCGACGGCGCCTCCTCCACCACCTTCTGATGGCGGCGCTGGATCGAGCACTCGCGCTCTCCGAGGTAAACGATGTTGCCGTGCTGGTCGCCGAGCACCTGGATTTCGATGTGGCGCGGGCTCTCGATGAACTTCTCGATGAACACCCGGTCGTCGCCAAAGCTGGCCAGACCTTCGCGCTTGGTCGCCTCGAAGCCCTCGCGAACATCCTGCTCGCTGTAGGCGAGGCGCATGCCCTTGCCGCCACCGCCGGCCGAGGCCTTCATCATCACCGGATAGCCGATCTCACCGGCGATTCGGACAGCGTCGTCGGTCGTCGCAATGTCACCGAGGAAGCCCGGCACCACATTCACGCCCGCCTGCTGAGCCAACTTCTTCGACTCGATCTTGTCGCCCATGGCCGCGATCGCATTGGGCGGCGGGCCGATGAAAGCGATCCCGGTGTCGGCCAGAGCCCGCGCGAAACTCTCGCGCTCGGACAGGAAGCCGTAGCCCGGGTGAACAGCGTCTGCTCCGGTTGCGCGGCAGGCATCGAGGATCAACTCGGGATTGAGATAGGACTGGGCTGCCGGCGCCGGCCCAAGCCGAACGCTTTCATCCGCCAATCTGACGTGCGGAGCGCGTGCGTCGGCATCGGAATAGACGGCCACCGTCTTGATGCCCATGCGCTTTGCCGTGCGGATCACGCGGCAGGCGATTTCTCCGCGATTGGCGATCAGGATCTTCTTGAACATAGTTGGCCTATCCCCGCTGCGCACGCCCATCCGTTCGATCAGGCGGGCTCAGCCACCTTCTCCACCTCGGCGACGATTTTCTTGGCCGCGTCGCCAAGATCGTTCGCCGGCACGATCGGTAGCCCCGACTGCGCCAGGATGTCTTTGCCCTGCTGGACATTGGTCCCTTCGAGCCGAACCACCAGCGGGACGTTGAGATCGACTTCGCGCGCCGCGGCGACGATCCCCTCGGCGATCGTGTCGCAGCGCATAATCCCGCCGAAGATGTTGACGAGAATGCCTTTGACCGCCGGGTCGGACAGGATGATCTTGAACGCGGCGGTCACCTTTTCCTTGTTGGCGCCGCCGCCGACATCAAGGAAGTTGGCCGGGAACGCGCCATTGAGCTTGATGATGTCCATCGTCGCCATGGCGAGGCCCGCGCCATTGACCATGCAGCCGATGTTCCCGTCGAGCTTGATGTAGGCGAGGTCATATTTCGACGCCTCGATCTCCATCGGATCTTCTTCAGTCAGGTCGCGCAGCCCGGCGAGACTCTGGTGACGGAACATGGCGTTGGAGTCGAAGTTCACCTTGGCATCGAGCACCATCAACTTGTTGTCATCGGTGACCGCAAGCGGATTGATCTCAATCTGCGAGGCATCGGTGCCGACGAATGCCTCATACAGCTTGGCGGTGACGTTCGCCGCCTGCTTGGCAAGATCGCCGGTCAGGCCAAGCGCAGCAGCGACGGCGCGGCCATGATGAGGCATCAGCCCGGTCGCCGGGTCGACAGTGATGGTGTGAATTTTCTCGGGCGTGTCATGAGCAACCGCCTCGATGTCCATCCCGCCTTCGGTCGATGCGACGATCGCGATGCGACCGGAAACCCGATCGACCAGCAGCGCGAGGTAGAACTCCTTGGCGATGTCGACGCCATCCGTGATGTAGAGGCGCTGGACTTCCTTGCCGGATTCGCCGGTCTGGACGGTGACCAGGGTCTTGCCGAGCATTTCGCGGGCGTGCTGCTCGACCTCCTCGATCGACTTTGCCAGGCGAACGCCGCCCTTCGCGTCAGGACCGAGCTCCTTGAACTTGCCCTTGCCCCGCCCGCCGGCGTGAATCTGCGCCTTGACCACCCACAGCGGTCCGGGGAGTTGTTTCGCTGCTTCCACGGCCTGGCCGGGGCTCATCGCGGCAAACCCGGCCGGCACCGGAACGCCGAACTGGGCCAGCAATTCCTTGGCCTGATATTCGTGGATGTTCATCGCTGCTCAACCCCTTTCGCAATTGGGGGCCCTAAAGCAGATTGATTTGGGCAAGGAAAGCCGGGGAGGACCGAAAAGCTGTTCCCTCGGCTCTCCGAACCTGTTCACGGGACTGGCGATTGTGACAGTTCCATGCTATATGAGAGTCATAAACGGGCGCTGCCTGCCGTAGCGGCTCGTTTTTTGCGCTATCCGTTGGAAGGGTGAACGAACACCGCGGCACAATCAAGTAGCCGTGGTTCGCTTGAACGGACTCGGACGAGAAAGGTGAGATAATGGCGGCCAAGGCCCTGAGCTTCGACGTTGGCGATTATGTGGTTTACCCCAAGCATGGTGTCGGACGCGTCGTTGAGCTGCAGAGTACTGAAATCGCCGGAACCGCGCTCGACCTGTATGTGCTTCGCTTCGAGAAGGAGCGGATGACCCTTCGCGTTCCCGTCAACAAGGCGGATTCGGTCGGCATGCGCAAGCTGTCGTCCGACAAGACGATGCAGGGCGCGCTCGACACGTTGAAGGGCAAGCCGAAGGTGAAGCGGACCATGTGGTCGCGTCGCGCCCAGGAATATGAAGCGAAGATCAACTCGGGCGACCTGACCTCGATCGCCGAAGTGACCCGTGACCTGTTCCGGGCCGACGATCAGCCGGAACAGAGCTATTCCGAGCGGCAGATCTTTGAGGCTGCATCCTCACGCCTGGCACGGGAGCTGGCGGCGATGGAGCAGGTCGATGAGCCGACCGCGCTGAAGAAGATCCTCGAGATCCTCAACAAGGCTGCAGCAATTCACAACAAGGTCAAGGCGGACGAGCCGGCCTAAGGCCTTTTCTGCTGCACACCAACGAGGGGCGCTGGCGACGGCGCCCCTTTTTGTTTGCCGGCAATCGATTGTTAACCACACGGGGCGACAACGGGTTATGCGCCTCGTCATTCCTACTCTCGTGCTCATCACCGCGCTCGCGCCAGCGCCGCCGTCGCGAGCCGCTGACCGCAACCTGAGCGTGACCACGTTTGAGAAGATCCGGCTGGAAGGGCCATTTCAGGTCAGCGTCACCACTGGAGTCGCGCCGTTCGCACGGATCAGCGGTTCTCAGGCCGGCCTCGAAACCGTGCAGGTAGCGGTTCAGGGCCAGACACTGGTGATCCGCTCCAACCGCTCTGCCTGGGGTGGCTATCCCGGGAAGAACTCCGGTCCCGTGACCATCGCCGTCGGAACGCATGAGCTGGCCTCGGCAGCGCTGGCGGGGTCGGGAGCACTGACCATCGATCGAGTAAAGGGCCTGAACTTTGGCGCAAGCGTCGGGGGGGCCGGATCGCTGACCATCGGCAAGGCCGAGGCGGACAGACTGGCGCTCACCATGTCTGGATCGGGAACCGCGCGGATCGGTGGAAAGGCGGAAGCGCTGACCGCGACCCTGGTCGGCGCCTCGATGCTCGACGGCAGTGGACTCGAGGCGGAATCGGTAAAGCTCGTCGCCGAGGGTCCGGCAGTGGTCCGGCTCATCGCGACAGAGACGGCGCAAGTCACTGCAGGCGGGACCGCGTCGATTACAATCGCCGGGAATCCGGACTGTACCCTGAAGCTTCGGGGCTCCGTTCACCTCACAGGGTGCGAATAGTCGTCAACGTGAATTGAACTTTGTCTCCACTTGGCAGTTGCTGACCCACATCGCGGTCGATGATCCGACGTGGAGGCGGTAATGAGTGTTCGAACATTTGCGCTCGTCTGGGGGATTTTATTCCTCGTTGCTGGCGTGGCGGGGTTTGTCCCCGGCCTTTGGCACGCTCCCGAGGCTCACTACCCTGACATGGCGCTAAACAGCTTCTACGGCTCGATCCTTGGTCTGTTCCCAGTGAATCTTCTTCACAATGCAGTTCACCTGCTGTTCGGCGTATGGGGCGTTCTTGCCGCGCGTAGCGCCGGATCTGCTCGCACCTTCGCGCAGGTTGTCGCAGTCGCCTATGGCGCCTTGGTTGTGATTGGCTTGATCCCGGGCCTGAACACCCTGTTCGGACTGGTGCCATTGTTCGGCAACGACGTGTGGCTGCACGCACTGCTTGCTATCCCGGCTGCCTACTTCGGCTTCGTCCACCGCGAGGCTGGACGGGTCGAACACGTCCGCAGCTAGGCTAAGCCGCGACTCCGAGCAGGCTCGCGAGGCCTAGGAAGACGAGGAAGCCCATAGAGTCGGTGACCATCGTCACGAACACGCTGCTCGCGACGGCCGGATCGGCCCGTAATCGCTCAAGGGAAAGCGGGACCAGCACGCCCGCGAGTCCCGCGACGACGATGTTGGTCAGCATCGCCGCCGCGATGACGCCGCCGAGCAACGGGCGATCGAGCACCAGCGCCACGCCAACCCCGATCAGGACGGCGATGGTCGCTCCATTCAGCAGGGCCACTCGGATTTCCCGACCGACCGCGCGCCACCGGTTCGAGCTGGTCAGCTGATTGGTCGCCAATGCGCGAACGGTCACCGCCAGAGTCTGGGTTCCGGCATTGCCCCCGACACCGGCTACAATTGGCATCAGCGCTGCCAGTAACGCCATCCGGGCGATCGTATCTTCGAACCGGCTGATCACGGCCGTCGCCACCAGCGCGGTGACCAGGTTGGCGGCAAGCCAGCGGACACGGGTGCGATAGCTCTGGGTCACCGGCTCATTGATGTCCCCTTCGTCGCCCACGCCGGAGAGCAGCAGCACGTCCTCGCTCGCTTCCTCCTGGATGATGTGAACGACGTCATCCACGGTGATCATCCCGACCAGTCGCCCCGACGGGTCGACGACCGCCGCGGAAATCAGCGCATATTTCTGGAACCGCAGCGCAACTTCTTCCTGATCCATCTCCACCGGGATCAGAGTCTGTTCGCGGATCATGATGTCGGCGACCCGCGCCGCCCGCGGCGAGCGAAGCACCGTGGACAGCTTGCAGGTTCCGACCGGATGATGATCCGGCGAGACGACGAACACTTCCCAGAAGTCCGTCGTAAGTTCCTTGCCGGCCCGCAAATAGTCGATCAGCTGACCGACCTTCCAATGCTCCGGGACGGCGATCAGGTCGCGCTGCATCAAGCGCCCGGCCGATTCTTCGGGGTAGGTCAGCGCTTCTTCGATGGCCGCGCGGTCGTCAGGCTCCATCGCCCGCAACACGGCACGTTGATCCTCGGCCTCGAGATCCTCGAGGATTGCGACCGCATCATCGGTGTCGAGCTGGCCGGCGATATGCGCCACCTGCTGCGGCTCAAGCGCTTCGAGCAGCCGTTCGCGGACATGCTCGTTCATCTCGGCGATGACATCGGCATCGACGATCTCGGCAAGCGCCGCGACCAGGCCCGGGCGCTCATCGGCCGCCGCGAGTTCGATCAGGTCGGCGATGTCGGCAGGATGGAGCGGTTCAACCAGCGCGCGAGCGGTCTCGATCTGCCCGCCCTCCACCGCGTCCAGCACCCTCGCGATGAAATCGGGATGAAGCCGGTCTTCGGCATCCATGATCGAGTCGCGAGGGTCCTCGGCTGGGGCAGAGGCTTCCGCGGCGGGGACGATGTCGTCGCTTGCGCTCATTCCTTGTCCCCCTGAACGAACCGGCTCACTCCCCTATTGAGCGTCGTCCCGTTTGTCACCTGCGGCGCTTCCTTGTCCCGCCACAATCGACTAGTCGCGGCCATCCCCCATCGGAGAATAGCAATGAGCGACGCGAACACCCTCACTCTCACCCTGTCCACCGGCGGCGACGTGGTCATCAAGCTGCGTCCCGACCTTGCTCCAGGCCATGTCGAGCGCGTTGCCGGCCTTGCCCGCGAAGGCTTCTACGACGGTGTCGTATTCCACCGCGTGATCCCAGGGTTCATGGCGCAGGGCGGCGACCCGACCGGCACGGGGACTGGCGGGTCGAAGCTCGCCGACCTCAAGGCCGAGTTCAACAGCCAGCCGCACGTGCGCGGGACCTGTTCGATGGCCCGCACGCCCAATCCGGACAGCGCTAACAGCCAATTCTTCATCTGCTTCGACGACGCGCGCTTCCTTGACCGCCAATATACGGTGTGGGGGGAAGTGGAGAGCGGGATGGATTATGTTGATGCCCTTCCGGTTGGTGAACCGCCGCGGGAGCCCGGCAGCATCGTCAAAGCGACTATTGCTTAATCGTACGCTAGAGATTAGAAAAATATTCTACCAACGCCGCTGATTTCGCACTTGCACAATAAATGGTGCAGTGCAATAAAGATCGGGCCTTTCGAGGCATCCTCTCCTAAAGCCTAAAAGGCCGGTTGCTTCTGCAGCCGGCCTCTTTTTTGTCGTGCTACGCTCCCCACATTGAACCGCGGCGGCCTCGTGCCGTTACTGGGGCAAAGGAGACAACAGGTGGCAAAGGGAGCGACAATGGGGGAGGTAAAAACCGCCGAGCGGCGGTTGCAGGTCGCCAACTTGCCGCCGGCGGATAGTGGCCGCGGAGTAGCGCGGCTTCCGGTCAAACTGATGGAAGAGCTTGGGCTGGCCGAGGGCGATGTCATCGAGATCGAGGGCAAGCGCGTCACCGCCGCCCGTGCGGTCCGCCCGTTCGGCGATGACGAAGGGCTCGACATCATTCGCCTGGATGGGCTGCAGCGAGCTAATGTCGGGGTCGGATCCGGAGATTTCGTCGAGGTCCGCAAGGCGACGTCCAAGCCGGCGACGCGGGTGGTGTTCGCCCCGGCGCAGAACAATGTCCGGCTGCAGGGGTCGTCTGCCGCGCTTCAGCGCAGCTTCGCAGGACGCCCGCTGACCCAGGGTGATGTGGTTGCAACGGCGGGTCACCAGCGGGTCAACGCCGATGTTCCCGACCATGTCCGCCAGCTTCTGAACGCTCCCGCTTTCGCTCTTCAGGAAGTGCGACTGATGGTCGTGTCGACCACACCGCGCGGCATCGTCCACATCGATTCCAATACGCAGGTCGAGCTGCTGCCCGAATATACTCAGACCGACGGGCAGCGGCGGGCGGACGTCACCTACGACGACCTCGGCGGGATGCGCGACACGATCGACGCGCTGCGCG
>CBFGZJ010000049.1:0-9661 GCA_965653215.1 uncultured Sphingomonas sp.
CGGAACGGCCGCCACCCGCTGCCCGACCGCGCCGACTTCGCCCGCACGGCCGAGCCGGCGCGCGGCAAGGTTCACGCCGCGAGCCTCTCGTTGACGCTGAGCACGCGGGCACCGTCTGCATCGACCAACACGCGGCTGACCGATGCTGGATCCACTGCGAACGCGAGCAACTCGTCGAGAGTCCGTCCGGTCAGTTCGGCAATGATCGCGCGGATGATATCGCAGTGACTGACCAGAGCGACTGTCGCGTCAGGGTGATGCTCGGCCAGTCTGAACAGATGAGCAAGGACCCGTGCCTGCGCCTCGGCCATTGATTCCCCGCCCGGTGCTCGGGCGATTGCCCGGCGACGGTTCCAATGCTGCCAGTCCGCCTGCTGATCCAAGGCGTCATAGCGCTCGCCAGTCCATTCGCCGAAATCGATTTCGTCTAGTTCAGGCGTGACCTCCACTTCGACGCCGCTCGCCTCGGCAATTGCCGCCGCCGTTGCAACTGCCCGCTCGCGCGGACTGGTCTGGACGACTTGGGGCGGGTTCTTGCTGAGCGCATCCGCGAGGCACCTCGCCTGCTCGCGGCCATGATCGTTGAGCGAGGGGGCGGGACCACGGCCGGAGAGACGCCGGTTCAGATCGTCATGAGCCGCATGCCGCACCAGCAGAAATGTTGCCATGCCAGATTCCTAGGATTGAAGCCGGACAATCGTTCGAAGAGCTTCTTTGTTCCATCATTGCTCCGCTAATTACTAATATAAGTTAGTATTACGGAAACGTTTCGGTGGTCTGTTCTATATTCACGTCGCGTCTTCGTAGATCACAAACATATGTTATGGCATAAGACAGAGTTTCTTTTCGCACTATTACTTTCATCGTTTTTAGGAACAAAGATGAAGATGCCTCATTATTGGCCGAATAGCTGAAATCAGCGGATTTAGCCACGCTTCTTCCGCTTGAGACAACGGGAGTGGCGTATGGCCGAAACTGTCCTGATTACCGGCGGCGCGGGCTTCATCGGCCGATTTGTGGCTTCTAAACTGCTCCGGCGCGGGCATGATGTGCGCGTTCTGGACAGTCTCATCCCGCAGGTTCACGGCGACCGTGAGCGTCCCAACGGTCTTGATCCGCAGGTCGAGTTCTACCGCGGCGATGTGAGGGACAAGGACGCGGTGAGTGCCGCGCTCGCTAACGTCGATAGTGTGATCCATCTCGCCGCCGAAGTCGGGGTTGGCCAGTCGATGTATGCGGTCGAGCGCTATTGCTCCGTCAATGACGTCGGCACGGCGGTGCTGTTCGAGGCGCTGATCGACCGTCCGGTGCGGCGGGTGGTGACCGCCTCATCGATGAGCATCTACGGCGAAGGCCTGTACCTGAATTCAGCCGGGGAGATGATCGAGGATGCTGTTCGTCCGCCACAGACAGGTACGGGCGGACAGTGGAATCCGCTCGACGCCCTGGGTCGCCCGCTTTCACCGGTAGCCACGCCTGAGTGGAAGCGGCCAAGCCTCAAGTCGATCTACGCGCTGGGCAAATATGTCCAGGAACGAACGACGATGATGCTGACCGAGGCCTACGGCATGGAGGGCACCTGCCTGCGGCTGTTCAACGTTTATGGTCCCGGCCAGGCGCTCAGCAATCCGTACACCGGGGTGCTCGCGATCTTCGCGTCGCGCCTGCTCAACGGGCAGCCTCCGCTGGTGTTCGAGGATGGGCAGCAGCGCCGCGACTTCGTTTATGTCGGCGATGTCGCGCGTGCGTTCGCGGACGCGCTGCAACTGCCGCAAGCCGCCGGCGGCGTATTCAACGTCGGGTCCGGCAAGCATTATTCGGTACTGGAGGTGGCTGAGGCGCTCGCCCGAGCGATGAACCGCAGCGACATTGCTCCGGAGCTTGTCGGCAAATCGCGTGCCGGCGATATCCGCCACTGCTTCTGCGACTGCAGCCTTGCCGCCGAGCGCTTGGGCTTCAATCCCCGCAAGCCATTCGAGGAGGGCTTGGCCGAGCTGGCCGAGTGGGTCGCTCAGCAGGAAGCCGTCGATCGGGTCGGCGAAGCGACTGCCGAACTCGTCACGCGGGGCCTGGTGGCATGAGCGGGCCACGCGCGATTGGCCGCAAGCCGATCCTGGTCACTGGCGGAGCAGGCTTCATCGGCTGCAACATCGCCGACCGGCTCGCGGCCGAGGGCAAGGACATCCTCATCTTCGATGCGCTGGTGCGCGACGGGGTCGAGGATAATCTGAGCTGGCTCAAGCGCCGGCACCCGGGCCGGATCAGCAGTGTCATCGCCGATGTCCGGGACGAGGACTCGTTGGCGGCGGCGGCGCGCAAGTCAGCCGCCGTGTTCCATATGGCCGCTCAGGTCGCAGTCACCACGAGCATGACCGATCCGCGCGAGGACTTCGATGTCAACGTGCGCGGAACCCTGCACCTGCTGGATGCGCTGCGAACCTCCGGGCGGCGGATCCCGCTGGTGTTCGCCTCCACCAACAAGGTTTACGGAGACCTGGCGGATGTCGCTCTTGAGCTTCGCAGCGGCGCCTACCGTCCGGCTGATCCAACCATTCGCGCCCACGGGATCGCCGAAGAGCGCGCGCTCGATTTCCATACGCCCTACGGCTGCTCGAAAGGTTCGGCTGACCAATATGTGCTCGATTATGCGCGGTCCTTCGACCTGCCGACCGCCGTGCTGCGGATGAGCTGCATTTACGGCGAACGGCAGATGGGAACGGAAGACCAGGGCTGGGTTGCCCACTTCCTGATCCTCGCGCTCGCTGGGGAGCCGATCACGCTTTACGGGGACGGCTTCCAGGTACGTGACATTCTCCACGTTGGCGATGCGGTGAACGCCTACCTCCAAGTCTGGAAGCAGATTGAGCGGGTGCGAGGCCGAGCCTTCAATCTTGGCGGCGGACCAGAGAACGCCGTGTCGCTGCGGCAGTTGATCAGCTTCATTGGCGAACTGGTCGGACGGAAGATCGAGATCGAGCAACATGGCTGGCGGGCCGGCGACCAGCGTTATTTTGTCGCTGATGCCCGCCGTGCTCGCACCGATCTTGGCCTACCGGTTCCCCTCGGCTGGCGCGAGGGAGTTGTTCGCCTGACCGAATGGCTGACCGAGCATCGTCAGCTTCATCCGGCGAGCCGCATCCAGCAGACTGCGTTCGCGCAGGTGGCACAGTGATGGAGGGCGCTCGGCTGCTGCTCACCGCCGATGCTGTCGGCGGTGTGTGGTCCTATTCGATCGATCTGGCAGAGGCGCTGTCGCGACGCGGCATCACGGTTATCCTGGTCACCCTCGGCCCGCCACCCGGGGATGCCAAGCGGCGTCAGGCCGAGGCGATCCCTGGCCTCAGGCTAATCCAAACGGACCTTCCGCTCGACTGGACGGCAGCCAACCGCGAGCAGCTTCGGCGCACCGGCCTCTGCCTGGCCGAGCTCGCCCGCGACATGCATGTCGACGTGGTTCAGCTCCATGCTCCCGCACTGGCGATGAGCGGCGACTGGCATGCGCCGGTGGTCAGCGTGATGCACAGCTGCGTCGCGACCTGGTGGCAGGCGCTGCGCCAAGCCTCCCTTCCTGACGATTTCATGTGGCGGATCGAGGCAACGCGGCTCGGGTTGCTGCGGTCGAGCCTTGTTGTGGCTCCAACCCAAGCCTTCGCCAGCCAGGTTCAGCGGGTCTATGGCCTCAGCCGCTGCCCGGCAGTCGTGCACAACGGCCGCTCGCCAGCCGGAACCGTCGCTGCATTGCGGTCGGACTCGGTCGTGACGTTCGGCCGCCTCTGGGACGAGGGCAAGAATGCCGCGACCATCGATCGGATCGCCGCGCGGCTTAAGGTTCCGGTTATTGCCGCAGGCAGCCTGTCGGGACCGAACAGCACGGCGATCGAGCTGCACCATGCGCAGGCACCCGGAGAACTCACTGCCCCGGAGATCGAAGCGCTGCTGGCGGTGCGGCCGATCTTCGTTTCCGCCGCGCTCTACGAGCCATTCGGCCTCGGGGTGCTGGAAGCGGCCCAGCGCGGATGCGCCCTGGTCCTCTCGGACATCCCGACCTTCCGCGAGTTGTGGAACGACGCCGCGATCTTCGTGCCCCCGCATGATGATGCGGCGTTCGCGCGAAGCATTGAAACGCTGCTCGCCGAGCCCGAACAGCGCACCCGACTTGGCGACGCAGCCCGAACGCAGTCGCGTCGCTTCGACGTGGACACTTTGGCCGAGTCGATGATCTCCTGCTTCCGCTCGCTGACAACGGAACAGGCGGTCGCATGAGGATCGTCTATTTCACCCATTCGCTCGCCAGCTGCTGGAATCATGGCAATGCGCACTTCCTGCGCGGGGTGCTGCGGGAGCTCACGGCACTCGGCCATGATGTGTTGGCATGCGAGCCTGAGGACAGCTGGAGCCTGGCTAACCTGCTGAAGGATCATGGCCCGAAGGGCCTGAACGCCTACGCAGCGGCCTACCCCGAACTGCACGGTCATTCCTACCGCACCGAGGCGGAGGCCGAACAGCTCACCCACGGCGCCGACCTCGTCCTGGTTCATGAGTGGAACGACCCCAGCCTGGTCGCGTCGATCGGGCGGCTGCGTGCCCGCGGCGCCCGGTTCCAGCTGCTGTTCCACGACACGCATCACCGCGCGGTCAGCGACCCGAAGGCGATCCGCGCCTTCAAGCTCGACGACTATGATGGAGTTCTCGCGTTTGGGGAGACGCTTGCGGACGTTTACCGCAGGTGGGGCTGGGGCGACCGGGTGTTCGTCTGGCACGAGGCGGCCGACCTGCGGCTGTTCCACCCCCCTGCTGCTCCCACCGAGCGCGACGGGATCGTGTGGATCGGCAATTGGGGCGATGGCGAGCGGACCACTGAATTGGAGCAATTCCTGCTTGCGCCCGCGCAGCAAGCAGACCTGCCGCTCGACATCTATGGAGTCCGCTATCCGCCAGAGGCATTGCGGCTGCTGACGCAGTACGGCGCCGCCTATCGCGGCTGGCTGCCCAACGCGCGCGCACCCGAAATCTTCGCGCAGCATCTGGCGACCGTGCATGTGCTGCGCCGCTTCTACACCAGCCTGCTGCCTGGCATCCCGACCATCCGGGTATTCGAAGCGCTCGCTTGCGGAATCCCGCTAGTCTGCTCGCCGTGGGACGATTGCGAACAGCTGTTCACCCCCGGTCAGGATTATCTGGTCTCCCGCGATGGTGACGAGATGGCCCGGCACCTCAAGGCTCTCGCCGCCGATGGCGATCTTCGCCGTTCACTGAGCGAGCATGGCCTCGCCACCATCCGAGCGCGGCACAGCTGCGCTCACCGCGTCGATGAACTGCTGGCGATCGTCGACAGCCTCACCTCCCAGTCAATCGCAAGGGCCGTGGCATGAAGATTGCGTTCTACGGATCGAGCCTGTTGTCGTCCTACTGGAACGGCGCGGCCACTTATTACCGCGGGATCCTGCGCCAGCTCGCGAGCCGCGGCTGGTCGATTCACTTCTACGAACCCGATGCCTTCGACCGGCAGAAGCACCGCGATATCGAACCGCCAGAGTGGGCCAAGGTGACGGTCTATCCGGCCACCGCTGATGCCGTTCGAGGCGTTCTGTCCGAGGCGGCAGATGCGGACGTCATCGTCAAGGCGAGCGGAGTCGGGGTGTTCGACGCCGAGCTCCTCGACGGGATCATCGCCGCTCCACGTTCAGACCCGATCCGCATCTTCTGGGATGTCGATGCTGCCGCGACGCTCGCTGAAATGCGCGACGATCCGGCTCATCCCGTGCGTCGCAACCTGTCGTCGCTCGACATGGTGCTGACCTATGGCGGAGGCCCGCCGGTCATCGACCGGTATCGCGCGTTCGGGGCGGCCGACTGTATTCCGATCTACAATGCGCTCGATCCCGACACGCACCACCCGGTCGAGCCTGATCAGCGCTTCGCCGCTGATCTCTCGTTCCTCGGCAACCGGCTGCCCGACCGCGAGGCGCGGGTTGAGGAATTCTTCCTCAACGCCGCCGCAAAGCTGTCAGACCGAAGCTTTCTGATCGGCGGCAACGGCTGGGACGGCAAGGCCATGCCGGGCAACGTCCGCCACCTCGGCCACGTTTACACGCGCGACCATAATGCGTTCAATTGCAGCGCACTGGCGGTGCTGAACGTCGCCCGGGACAGCATGGCGAATGTCGGCTTTTCCCCGGCAACGCGGGTGTTCGAAGCGGCTGGAGCGGCAGCCTGCCTGATCACCGACAGCTGGGAAGGCGTCGAACTGTTTCTCGAGCCGGGAGAGGAAGTCCTCGTCGCGCGTGACGGCCAGGATGTCGCAGAGCATCTGCGCACCCTCACTCCAGACCGAGCGAGAGCGATCGGTCAGGCCGCGCTCGCACGGGTGAGGCGCGAGCATAGCTATGAGTTACGCGGAGCCTTGGTCGACCGAATTTTGCGCGAAGCGGTTGCGGCACGGCGTGAGCGGGTGGCAGCATGAAGCTGATCGTCCTCGGCCTCAGCCTGTCCTCCTCGTGGGGGAATGGACATGCGACCACCTATCGGGCCTTGCTTGAAGCCTTCGCCAGGCGCGGCCACGAAGTGCTGTTTCTCGAGCGCGAAGTTCCCTGGTATGCCGACAACCGCGACCTTGACGACCCGGACTGGTGCCGGTTGCATTTCTACAAGGATCTCGCTGGCCTCGATCATTGGCGCGGCGAAATCTGCCGTGCGGATGCGGTGCTGGTCGGCTCCTATGTCCCGGATGGCGTTGAGGTCGGCCGCTTCGTTCAGGCGACCGCCCGCGGAGTGACCGCCTTTTACGACATCGACACGCCGGTCACGCTCGCCAAGCTGGAACGTGGAGATTTCGAGTATCTCACGCCGGACCTGATCCCCGGATATGGTGTGTACTTCTCCTTCACCGGAGGACCCACTCTTGACCTGATCGAGCAGCGCTACGGCTCGCCGGCGGCGCGAGCACTCTACTGCTCGGTCGATGCGGATGCCTATCGGCCACTGGAGGCTCCGAAGCGCTGGGACCTTACTTACCTAGGCACCTACAGCGATGATCGGCAACCGACGGTGGAGAGATTGCTCCTCAACGTTGCTCGCGCTCACCCCGAACGCCGCTTTGCCGTCGCCGGGCCGCAATATCCAAGCAGCATCGACTGGCCGGCCAATGTCGAGCGGATCGAGCATCTACCCCCGGCCGATCATCCGCGTTTCTATTCGCAATCCCGCTTCACGTTGAACGTCACCCGGGCGGACATGATTCGCGCCGGCTGGTCGCCCTCCGTGCGGTTGTTCGAGGCCTCGGCCTGCGCCACTCCGATCATCTCGGATTGGTGGGAGGGTCTCGACGAGCTGCTTGAGCCGGAACGCGAAATCCTGGTCGCGAGAACCGGCGAAGATGTGATCGAAGCCTTCGCCCACGCTGACGCGAGTGCGATCGGTCTGGCCGCGCGCGAGCGTGTGCTCCGCGCACATACCGCCCCGCATCGGGCAGCGGCTCTGGAACAGCATTTTGAGCAAGCCGCGGAGGCGAAAGCGCAATCGAGGCTCGTCGCGGCAGAGTAAGGCCGTGCTCGTCTATGGCGACCACTCCGAGACCTGCACCCCGCGGGAACGGCTGGCGCAGATTGAGCAGCAGCGCATCGAACTGACTGCCTGCCCGCGAGGGATCGAGCGCCACGCCGCTCTGGTCTCCCTGTTCATCGATCTCGCAGGAGTGGCGCAGGGCGTGGCTGATGCGCTGCTCACCGAAGAGGGTGACTGGCAAAGTCCGGCGGAAACGGCACTGCTAGACCAGCTGGTCGCGATCGCGCGAACGATGCTGCACAGCTGGCAGGCTGACGGCCAGTCTGATGCCCAGGTTGCTCCCATCATAGCACCGCGCGACCTTACAGAGACGATTTCCATTCGCCAGGCGGAAGGCTTCGCCCACTACGCCCTCTATCCCGAAGCGTTCGGTCAAGCGTGCAGCCGCTTGCACCTGATCGGCCCACCGGTGGTGATCGGCATCCGCAGCATCGGGACCGCCCTCGCCGCCGTTGTCGCGGCTGCACTGGATACGCCGCGTCTGTTCACAGTCCGGCCACGCGGCGATCCCTTTCACCGAACGCTACGGGTGGCCCCGTCGCTCGCACAGGCGTTGCTGAGCGAGCGAGACAGCCACTTCGTCGTCGTTGACGAAGGACCGGGGCTGTCGGGCAGCTCATTCGGAGCGGTTGCCGACTGGCTCGAGGAACACGGCGTCGATCGAGAGCGGATTGCGTTCATGGCCAGCAATCCCACAGGTCCCGGAGCCAGTGCGAGCGAGCGCCACAAGCAACGATGGACCACCACGCAACGCGTGATCGCGCAAATGGACTTCGCTCCGCTCATCCGCCGATGGACTGGCGCGAGCCTCATCGAGGACATTTCAGGCGGACAATGGCGGCCACTGCGCTACGCCAGTGAAGATGAATGGCCGGCGGTCAATCCGGTGTGGGAACGGCGCAAATTCCTCGCCACATCTGACCGTGGACGCATTCTCGTCCGCTTTGCTGGCCTGGGTTCGATCGGCCGCCGCAAGCTGGAGATCGCTCAAGCGTTGCGCGGATGGGTCCCCCAAGCTCATGGGCTGGTGCACGGCTGGCTGGTCGAGGAGTGGCAGGACGAAGCCCGCCCGGTCAGACCCTCCATCGACGAGTTTGACGCCTATCTCAACGCGCGCCGGCAGTTCGCCGCGCCTGCGGGCGCTTCCCTGGCCACCCTGGCACTGATGTCTCGAACCAATGTTCCGGAGCTGCTCGGCGACTGGCACCCTGATTGTGCTCCGCTTCAATCCATGGTGCAGCCGATCCGGATTGATGGCCAGATGGAACCGCAGGAATGGCTGCGCTCGCCCGGCGGCCGCCTGTTCAAAGCCGACGCGGTCGATCATCATGAGGCGCATGATCTGATCGGCTGCCAGGATGTTGCGTGGGACGTTGCAGGCGCGATCGTCGAACTGTCACTCGACCCGGTCGAAGCGCAGCAGCTCGCGCAACGCTGCGGCAGCGATCCGGCGCTGCTCGACCTCTATCTGCGCAGCTATTGCGCGTTCCGCATTGGCGCACACCGTCTGAGCGTTCAGATGACGGCGCATGATCCTGCTGAGGTTGCCCGTCACCGGCGCGAAGCGGATCGGGTCCAGAACCTGCTCGCGGCCTATCTGCGATAGATGCGGTCGAGCACCTCGGCCACCTCGACCAGCTGCTCGGCGGCGGAATCATAGCCTTCCCCGTCAGCAAGCCGCGCCGCCCAATCCACCGCGGCACGCCCGCCCCAATCCTCCTCGACCGGAGCCAGTTCTGCGCTGCTCGTGCCCTGCATTCTTTCCGCCACGAGACGATAAAAGGATCCATCGACGTTTCGCATCGCCGCCGCTCCGGAGGTGCCGTAGAATTCGGCCGAGATCACCGCCTCGCGGCCGGCAGGGAGCCGCCAGGAACAGGCCAGCCGGAGCACCGCTCCGCCTTTCAGAACCAAGGTGGCGACCGCGTAATCCTCAACCTGGCTTTCGAGCATTTGCATCGGCAGTCCTCCGGCGAACATCTCACTTTCGACGCGCTCGACCGTGTCACCGAAGATCCAAAGCGCGAGGTCGACGAGGTGAACTCCGAGGTCCATCACGCATCCGCCGCCGGAAAGTGCCGGATCGTAGAACCAAACC
>CBFGZJ010000050.1:0-9622 GCA_965653215.1 uncultured Sphingomonas sp.
AGTTCGCTGATCTGCACGCCCGCGACCATGACTCACCGCGGCATGCCGCCCGAGACGCAGCTTGAGGCGGGGATCACCACCGATTTGTTGCGGCTGTCCGTCGGCCTGGAAGGCGCCGAAGCCCTGATCGCCGATCTGGCGGGAGGCTTTGATGCCATCGCCTAGCGCGCGGCGGGCATGGGTCCGCGACGCAATCCAGACCATCAAGGCAGAGATCGCGTCCGCATCCGACACGCCGCTGTTCGAGATGCCGCTTCCACAACTGCCCGGAATTATGCTGTTCTGGAAAGACGAGAGCGTTCACGCCTCGGGCAGCCTCAAGCACCGCCTCGCCCGCTCGCTGTTCCTTTACAATCTGGCGAGCGGAACAATTGGTCCCGACACTCACCTCGTCGAAGCGTCGTCCGGGTCGACCGCAATTGCCGAAGCGTGGTTCGCGCGGCTCATCGGCCTGCCCTATACCGCCGTTGTTCCGGAGGCCACTGCGCCTGGCAAGATCGCCGCAATCCGCGAGCTCGGCGGGAAGGTCGAGATCGCTCCGCACGGGACGAACCTGGTTGATGTCGCCCAGAAACTTGGTGCTCAGCCGAACCATCACTTCTTCGACCAGTACCGCTTTGCCGCGCGCGCGACCGACTGGCGGACCGGAAACACGGCGCAGGAAATCCGCCGCCAGCTTCAATCACTCGGGCGCGACATGCCCGACTGGATCGTGATGAACGCAGGGACCGGCGGCACTTGCGCCACCATCGGCCGCTACATGCGCTATCAGCCGGACTATGCCGGCACCCGCATGGCGATCGTCGATCCGCGTGGCTCCATCTTCTACAAACAATATGCCGGCCTTGATCTTCACGACGGCACTCGGCCGCAAGACTATATGGAGGGCATCGGGCGCCGCGCTCCGTCCGAGAGCTTCGTTCCGGGGGTCATCGACCGCATGATTGACGTGCCCGACGAGGCGTCGATCGCGGCCATGCGCTGGCTCGCGGAGCGGCACGGCCTGGTCTACGGCCCTTCAACCGGGATCAACCTGATTGGCGTGCTTCACGCTGCGTTCGAGGCGCGCTCGGCAGCCCGCGAGGCAGTGATTGTCAGCGTCGCCTGTGATCTCGGCGAGCGCTATCGCAAGACTGTTTACGACGATGACTGGGCGGCCGCGACGGGCCTCGATCTGGAGCCGTGGAGCGAGTGGTTCAACCGCTTTGACCAGACCGGGGAGGGCGAGCTTTCCGGGCTTCGTGTGCATGACAAGGGGGATTTGTGACCAAGACAATTGCAGTACTCGGCGGCGACGGCATCGGCCCGGAAGTGATCGACATCGCGCTTCAGGTGCTGGACCGGCTTGGTCTCGACGTGCGGACGGAAGCGCATGATTTTGGCGGAATCGCGATCGACCGGCACGGCGATCCGCTGCCCGCTTCAACCCTTGAGGCGTGCCGCAATGCCGACGCGATTTTGCTTGGCGCGATTGGCGGGCCAAAATGGACCGGCGCCGGGCGCACTCCGGAAGCGGGCTTGCTGCAAATCCGCAAGGAACTTGGACTGTTTGCCAATATCCGGCCGGTTGTCTGCCATCCCGGCCAGGAGAAAATCTCTCCATTAAAGGATGAGCGTGCCGCCGGCGCGGACCTGGTGATCGTGCGGGAGCTGACCGGCGGCCTCTACTTCGGCGAGAAGCAGGATGGCGAGGAGCGCGCTACCGACCTGTGTGTCTACACCGCTGGCGAGGTCGAGCGCGTCGCCCGCATCGCGTTCGAGCTTGCGCGCCAGCGTGGCAAGAAGCTGACCTCGATCGACAAGGCCAATGTGCTCGCCACCAGCCGGCTGTGGCGGCGGGTGATCGAACGCGTCGCTGCCGATTATCCCGATGTCGCCGTCAGTCACGAGCTGGTCGATTCGGCGGCGATGAAGCTGGTGCTGAATCCCACGGACTATGATGTGATCGTCACTGAAAATCTGTTCGGGGATATCCTCAGCGACCTCGCTTCAGCGATCCCCGGCTCGATCGGCTTTCTCGGTTCTGCGTCGCTCGGGTCAAGTGGGCCTGGAATGTATGAGCCGATCCATGGATCCGCGCCGGATATCGCGGGCAAGAACCTCGCCAATCCGGTGGGAGCGGTCGTCAGCCTGGCCTTGTTGCTGCGCCACTCGCTTGGGGAGATTGAGGCGGCGGACCGGATTGATGCGCGGGTCGCCTCGGCAGCGAGGCTCGGCAACGACCGCGCGGCCCTGATCGAGCATTTGCTCGGAGTTTAGCGCTCGAGGCGGTGTGGCAAGTCCTTCTCGACAGCGCGAGCCCGACCGCTCGTGACGGGGTAGCCGTGGCTGTCGCCAATGACGATCCAGGGCTCTCCGTCCCGATGTTCGATTGTCGGCACAATGACCTCGACCGGATGGTTCGTCGCATCGTCTAGAACGGCCGCGAAATCCGCGTGCTGACCAATCCTCTGCAAGTTGCAGATGGTCGGAAACACCAGCTTCGCTTCGCCTGCGCGCATCCGCTGGAGCACCTTCGTGCAACTCTGCCAGGACGCCGCTTCGCACTCGGTGCCATCGACCCTGGGCTCCCAGTTCGGATCCGCAGCGCGAGCAACGAAGAAGTGGGTTTCAAACCTGCGACCGATCAGGTGATCCGGCCGCCAGTGCGCGAAGTGGGTCAGCGATTCCAAGTCCACGGAGAGGCCTGACTGCGCGAGCAGGGCCCCGAAGTCGCTTCCGGCGTGAAGTTTCGCCTGGAGCTCTGCAGCTTCCGCTGGCGAAGGGATCGGTGAGATTCCGACAGCAATGGCCGTCTCTTCGAGGGTCTCGCGAATGGCAGCGATCTTAAACTTGGCAAGTGGGTCGCTCGCGGTTCCGGCGAGCGCCTTGTCCGCCGCATCAACCCGGCCACCGGGAAACACCATTGCTCCACCGAAGGCTGTCATCGCCGCGGACCGCTCGACCATCAGTAGTTCGAGCGGCCGATCCTCCGCCTCCCTTATCAGGATCAGCGAGGCGGCAAGGATCGGCGATTCGGGCATTCTGTGCAGCTATGACTTGAGCGGCCATGAAAAAAGGGCTGACAGTACAAGACTGCCAGCCCTTCGCGTGCCCGCCCGTGGCGGTTCGATTACATCGCGTTGACGGCGGCCTCGTTGGTCGCTGCGGCATTCACGTCCGCTTCGTCGATCGCTTCTTCCTTGGCTGCGCCTTCTTCCTTCAGTGCATCAGCCTGATTCTCGAGCGAATCAGCCTGAGCCTCAGTCGCTGCGTTGTCAGCCATTGCTTCCAGGTTGTCGGCGGCGTTCTCGTAGTTCTCCTGAACGTTCTCGCCCGCAGCATCGTCACCCTGACCGCCGCAGCCGGCGAGTGCGAGAGCCGCTGCTCCGACGAGCGCGAAAGAAAGCTTCTTCATTGTCGTGTCCCCTATTGTTCAGGTGAGGTGTTCATGCCTGTCACTATGGATCGCGTCAACGCCGTCGCATCGTTCCGGTTCCGTATCTCTCGCGTGCGGCACCTTGAGATGAGAGGGCATTGCGCCTATCTTGGCGGTGCCGGGTAACCGGCTACGTCGGTAGAATATCGAGTGGAATAGGCATTTCGGACCCGGAGGGCAGTACTCCGGCGCCTCCACCATCAGCGGCGGGACTGCGATAAAAAACGCTGTTGCTGATGGGGGCGAAACAGGATCGACGAGTGCAGTAAAAGCTTGGTTGCCGATCGGTTTGAGCCACCGCGACGGTTCATTCACACAAGTGCCAACGATAACGAGGCGCTCGCAATTGCTGCGTAACTAATGGCCTAACGGTCTAAGTTACAAAGACAAAAGCGCGGTTGGACCCCACCGGGCAACAGAAGGGGATTCCAGCGGCCGCCGGGAGGGCCGGGCAACAGAACCTCCCGGACCTCCAGCAAAGGTGGAGCGCAGGCCAGCTCAAGCTCCCCACTTTCTTATCGTCTGCGTAACTCGTCCCTGATCTCGGTCAGCAGTTCGATCTCACTCGGGCCCACCGGGCCGTCGGCATGACGGCGCGTGAGCCGGTTTGCGGCCCGGACCAGCAGGAAGATGACGAAAGCGAGGATCAGAAAATTGATCAGAACCGTGACGAACTGGCCCCAGCCGAGCACCGCTGCGCCCGCCGCTTTCAACTGCGCGTAGCTATTCGCATCCCCGCGGAAATTTTCCGGGACCGGTGCCAGCAGCGTGAAGTAATTCGAGAAATCTAATCCACCGAAAACCGCTCCGACGACAGGCATGATCAAATCGTCGGTCAGGCTCTTGGTGATCGTGGCGAAGGCCGCGCCGATGATGACGGCCACTGCCAGGTCGAGCACATTGCCGCGCGCAATGAAATCACGAAATTCCGTCAGCATCGCATTCCCCCCAATGGACGTCGCAGAAGTCTATCAAAGCAGCGCTCAATTGAAAGGTGGCGGCGCCATCTCTAACTTACGCTGGCTGATCAGAAGACAGGGGAGCCGCACATGACCGCACTTCGCCGCTTGGGAGGATTTGCTCCGCTGGTCGCACTCGCATTGGCGGGATGCGGCTTGAACACGGTTCCGACCGCGGAAGAAAACGTCAACGCCAAGTGGGGCAATGTGCAGAGCGAATATCAGCGCCGCGCTGATCTGATCCCGAATTTGGTCGAGACCGTGAAGGGTTATGCGCAGCAGGAGCGGGAGGTGCTGACCGAGGTCACCAATGCCCGAGCACGCGCAACTAGCGTCCAGCTCAACGCAGACGATCTTGATGACCCGGCGAAGGTGCGGGCGTTCAACGAGGCGCAAAGCCAACTCGGCGGTTCGCTCGGCCGGCTGCTGGCGACGTTCGAAGCCTATCCCGACCTCAAGTCGAACCAGAATTTCCTCACTCTGCAGTCGCAGATCGAAGGGACCGAGAACTCGATCCTCGTCGCGAGGCGCGATTATAACGAGGCGGTGCAGGCCTATAACACGACCATCCGCACCTTCCCCGACGCGATTGGCGCTAAGATCTTCTACGGAGCCAAGCCGAAGGTACCGTTCGAAGCCGCTAGCGGAGCCCAGGCCGCGCCGACGGTCGACTTCAATACACAGTGAGGTTCCGACCCTTGTGTCATCGCGAGGAGCGTAGCGACGTGGCGATCCATCGGCGCTTGCTGGATTGCTTCGCTGCGCTCGCAATGACGGCTGGTCTCCTTCTCGCCAGCCCCGTGTTGGCCCAGTCCTTTCCGCAACTCACCGGGCGCGTGGTCGATCAGGCCGACCTGCTGCGGCCCGAGCAGGAGGTCGATCTTACCTCCAAGCTTGCCGCGCTTGAGGCACAGAGCGGACGCCAGTTCGTCGTTGCCACGGTGAACAGCCTCGAAGGGCGCGCGATCGAGGAGTATGGCTATCGGCTGGGCCGCCACTGGGGCATCGGCAGCAAGGAGCGCGACGACGGAGTGATCCTGCTCGTCGCACCTAACGAGAAGAAGGTTCGGATCGAGACCGGCTATGGGGCGCGCGTCTTCCTGACCGACGCCGTATCGAGCGTGATCATCCGCAATTCGATCCTGCCCAAGTTTCGGGCCGGCGACATGGCCGGCGGGGTGATGGCGGGTGCGCAGCAGATCATCACCATGATGAGCCTTCCGCCGGAAGAGGCGCGACGTCGCGCAGCGGAGATTGGGCAGCAATCCAGCCAGCGCCAGGAGGCACCCGGCCTAGTTCCAGTGCTGTTCTGGATGATCCTGTTTTTCGTGGTCGTCAGTTCGCTGGCGCGGCGGTCGAAGGGCCGTCGTTACCGCCGCGGCTGGGGCGGTCCGATCATTTTGTGGGGTTCTGGTTGGGGCGGCGGCGGGTCGTCGGGCTGGAGCGGCGGCGGCGGCGGGTTCGGCGGTGGCTTCTCCGGCGGCGGTGGATCGTTCGGCGGTGGTGGGGCTTCGGGAAGCTGGTGATGAGCAGGAACGCACAACGCCTGAGCGCCGAAGATCATGCGCGCGTCAGTGCCGCAATCGCGGCTGCCGAGCAGCAGAGCGACGGTGAGATCATTGCCGCCGTGTCACCGCTATCCGACGCTTACCACGACGTGGCGCTGCACTGGTCGGTCCTGGCGATCATCGCGGTGCTGGCATGGGCCGCGGCCTGGCCAGGCGCGCTTGAGTGGTGGTTCGGACGGCTTTCCGGCGGCTGGAGTTCGGAGCCGAGCCTGCGCGAACTCCTGACGTTCCTGATGATCCTGGCGGTGCTCAAGTTCACCGTCGTTCTGCTCATCTTGCGATGGATGCCACTGCGCCTGGCCTTGACTCCCGGCGGCACCAAGCAGCGGCGGGTGCGGAGGCGCGCGGTGGCGTTGTTCAAGGCGGGAGGGGAGCGCCGCACGGTCGGTCGGACGGGTGTGCTGGTCTATCTGTCGATGGGCGAGCACCGCGCCGAGATCATCGCCGACGAGGCGATCCTCAAGGTCACCGACGAGACGACCTGGGGCGAAGCGATGAAGGCGCTGACCGATCAGGTCAAAGCGGGGCGCGTGGCCGACGGGATGGTCGCGGCAATCGAGCAGATTGGGGCGGTGCTGGCGGAGAAATTCCCGAAGAGTGCCGCAGACACCAACGAAATCCCGGACAAGCTCATCGAACTATGAGCGGCGCACCGGTCGAGACCATGTGGGCGGGACAGTTCATCGCCGCCTATCGCAAGGGACAATGGGAATTTGTCGGCCGATCGCGCGGCATCACTGCTGTCGTGGTGCTGGCCGAGCATGACGGCAAGGTGATCCTGATCGAGCAATATCGCGTTCCCCTCGGCCGCAACTGCATCGAGCTTCCGGCCGGGCTCGTCGGTGACGAAGATCCCGATGCGACGATTGAACAGACCGCGGTGCGGGAGCTTGAGGAGGAAGCCGGGTTCACCGCAGCGCACATCGAACGTCTTGGGGAGTTTTACGCATCGCCCGGAATGGTGTCGGAAAGCTTCACATTGGTCCGGGCACATGGCGTCAGCAAGGTCGGCGAGGGCGGCGGCGACGAGCATGAGCAGATCGTCGTGCATCTGGTCCCGCGCGCGCAGGTCGCGGCATTCGTCGAGGACAAGCGAGCCCAGGGCTGCGGGATCGACGTCAAGATGCTGTTGCTGCTCGGGAGTGCATGGTTGACCGGGGATGCGTCGGCACCAGTTGCGCCCTAGGTCGTTCCAGCCGAATGCCCCGGCTCGCTCATCTCTCCGATCTGCACTTCGGTGCGCACGACCCGCGACTGGTCGCTGCGGTTGAAGAACAGCTGGCTGC
The DNA here is from genome assembly GCA_965653215.1 of uncultured Sphingomonas sp. GTDB lineage: Bacteria > Pseudomonadota > Alphaproteobacteria > Sphingomonadales > Sphingomonadaceae > Sphingomicrobium. Next base: position 7,232 of record CBFGZJ010000050.1, read on the forward strand.
CGACCCGCCCAACCTGGTCGTCATTAGCGGCGATCTGACCCAGCGAGCCCGCACCGAGCAGTTCGAGGAAGCCTGCAGCTTTCTTGAACGGCTGCGGCATCACGGTCACCAGCTGCTCGCAGTCCCCGGGAATCACGATGTTCCGCTGTATGATGTGATGCGCCGGTTCCTTTCGCCGCTGACCCGCTATCGCAAGTTCATCGATGAACGCTTGTGCCCGGTCCATGAGTTGCCCGGCGCCCTGGTCCTCGGCATCAACACCGCTCGCTCGCTCACCTTTAAGGATGGGCGCATCAACCAGGACCAGATGCGCCTCATCCGCGACACCTTCGCGGACGCAGAGCCCGACCTCGTCAAGATACTCGTGACTCATCATCCGGTGTTCGCCCTTCCACACGGGGAGGAATCGACTGAACCGGTCGGGCGCCACGAGCAGGCGCTTGCGGCAATTGCCGATGCCGGCGTTCAACTGCTGCTCGCCGGCCATCACCATACCGCTTCGCAACATAGCGCACGCGACCTTGTCACCCGTGCCGGTTCGGCCCTGGTGGTGCAGGCTGGAACCGCGACTTCGGTGCGGCTTCGCGATGAATCGCAAAGCTTCAATCGCCTCGACATCGCCCCGGGCGAGATCATCGTCACGGTCATGAGCTGGACCGGCGAACGGTTCATACCCGGGGAAGCCTTGCGCTATCGCTCCGACGGCGAGCATTGGCGCCGCGGAGAACCGGTCGATCCAGCAGCGCAAACCCCTGCTGCTCGCTGACAGCTTGCGATGAACAGGCAAGACGGCCAAGGGTCGCGCGTGAGCAGCGGATTCCAATTGCCCGACTTCGACCTCGACCTTTTCGTCCAAACCGTACTCGCCGAGGACTTGGGCACGGGTGGCGACGTGACATCCGAAGCGACAATCCCCGCCGGCGCGCGACTGAATGCAACGATGAACTGCCGAGAGCCGATCGTGCTCGCCGGTGTAGCGATCGGAGAGGTCTTCTTCCGCTCGCTCGATCCTGATGTCGTCATCGAGCGGCTGGCGGAAGATGGACAGCGGCTTGCCTCGGGCAGCGCCATCCTGCGCTTGAGCGGCGTCGCCCGCGCGATGCTGACGGCAGAGCGGTCGGCGCTGAACACCATTCAGCACTTGTCGGGGATTGCAACGATGACCCGGCGCTATGTCGATGCGATCGAAGGAACTGGAGCGATCCTGCTCGACACCCGCAAGACCATCCCCGGCCTGCGCGTCCTCGGCAAATATGCGGCGCGTGTCGGGGGAGCGCACAACCATCGCATGCGGCTTGATGACGGGCTGCTGATCAAGGATAATCATGTTGCGGTCGCGGGATCGATCGAAGCCGCGGTGAGAGCCGCCAAGAACTTCCGAACCAGCCTGCCCGTCCAGGTGGAGGTTGACCGGGTCGACCAGATCGCGCCGGCGCTCGCGGCGGGAGCGGATCGCCTGCTCCTCGACAATATGCCACCACCGGTGCTTCGCGAAGCGATTGCGCTGGTTGCCGGCCGGGTGCCGACGGAGGCGTCGGGTGGCGTCAACCTCGACACCATCCGCGGGATCGCGGAAACCGGGGTGACCTATATCTCGGTCGGCCGGCTGACCCAGTCTGCACCCGCAGTAGATATCGGTCTGGATTTTGCGTTGGAGCGCTAGCAAGCCACAAGGGGTTTGCCCATCCGCGGGAGCGGGATGAAGCCAATGGTCAAACTTCTAGCGCGCTCCTATATGGGCGCGAAGTCTGAGGAGTGAAGCGGTGTTCAAAGGGCTCCAGCCCATCATCTATGGCGGCCGCGAAGTGTGGCCGCTTGTCGAGGGCGGGAAGGGCGTCAGCGCAACCAATCACGCCAGCTCTGGCGCGTGGGCCGCCGCCGGGGGCATCGGTACCGTCAGTGCCGTCAATGCCGACAGCTATGATCCAGAAGGGCGGATCATCCCGCAGATTTATCGCGGAATGACCCGGCGGGAGCGGCACGACGAGTTGATCCGCTACGCCATCGACGGTGCGGTCGCCCAGGTTCAGAAGGCCTATGACATTGCGTCCGGCAAGGGCGCGATCAACATCAATGTGCTGTGGGAAATGGGCGGTGCGCAGAGCGTCCTGCACGGCGTGCTCGAACGCACCAAGGGGCTCGTCACGGGCGTCACCTGCGGCGCGGGGATGCCTTACAAGCTGAGCGAGATCGCGGCCTCCTACGGCGTGAACTATCTGCCGATCATCTCGTCCGGGCGTGCGTTCCGCGCGCTGTGGAAGCGGGCCTACTCGAAGGCGGCGGAATGGCTGGCTGCGGTGGTTTATGAGGATCCGTGGCTGGCCGGCGGGCACAACGGGCTCAGCAATGCGGAAGACCCCCGCCAGCCGCAGGACCCGTATCCGCGCGTCA